>OMTA01000039.1 GCA_900313895.1 uncultured Eubacteriales bacterium
AGCTTGGCGAGGCGCTTGCCGGACTGATGAAAGAGCGTTTCCCGAAGATCGTCAATGTCAAGTTCACCGCTCAGATGGAGCAGGATCTCGATACCGTCGAAAGCGGCGAGACCCAGTGGGACGCGCTTCTCTCGGAGTTCTACGCTGATTTTGACAAGACCCTGAAAAAAGCGAAAGCCGATATGCAGGGCGTCAAGATCCAGCTCAAAGAGGACGAGACGGATATCGTCTGCGAGAAATGCGGCAGAAAGATGGTCGTCAAGGTCGGTCGTTACGGCAAATTCATCGCCTGTCCCGGCTATCCCGAGTGCAAGAACATCAAGAAGTATGTCGAAGAAGTCGGCGTCAAATGCCCCAAGTGCAACGGCGACGTTATCGTCAAGCGCACCAAAAAAGGCAAGCCCTTCTACGGCTGTTCCAACTATCCGAACTGTGACTTTGTGTCATGGTACGAGCCGGTCGATGAACGCTGCCCCAACTGCGGCGATATCCTGTTCAAACGAAAGGGCAAAAAAGGCGGCGTATTCTGTCAGCACGAGGGCTGCGGCTATAAAAAATAATGGATCATTGATAATTGACAATGGACAATTGCGGGCGGGACACCCGCACCCGAACACTATGGAAAAACAAAACTATGTAAATATCATCGGAGCGGGACTTGCGGGCTGTGAGGCGGCGTATCAGATCGCAAAGCGCGGTATCCATGTCCGCCTATTTGAAAGCAAACCGTTGAAAAAAAGCCCCGCCCATCATTCCGATCAACTATGCGAGTTGGTTTGTTCCAATTCGCTCAAGGCGAATCGTGTCAACTCCGCAGCAGGTCTTCTGAAAGAAGAAATGCGCGTTTTGGATTCGCTCCTTTTGAAATGTGCCGATCAATGCGCTGTTCCCGCGGGAGGCGCGTTGGCGGTCGATCGCGAGCAGTTCTCCTTGATGGTGACTGACGCGATCAGGAACCATCCGAATATCGAGATCATCCCTGAGGAGATCACCGAGATCCCCGACGACGCGATCACCGTGATCGCGAACGGGCCTTTGACCCATGAGGGTTTATCCTCGGCGATCACCCGACGCTTCGGCGAGAGCCTGCGCTTCTTTGACGCGGCGGCGCCGATCGTTGCTGCCGACAGCATCGACATGGAACACGCGTTCTTTGAGTCGCGCTACGGCAAAGGCGGGGGAGAGGATTATCTCAACTGTCCGATGAATAAAGCGGAGTATGAGGCGTTTTATCAGGCGTTGGTCTCTGCAGAGCGTGCTCCCGTGCACGAGTTCGATGTGATGAATCCCAAGGTCTACGAGGGATGTATGCCGATCGAGGTTATGGCGCAGCGCGGCGAGGATACCATCCGCTTCGGCCCGATGAAGCCTGTCGGATTGCGCGATCCGCGCACCGGTCACAGACCGTGGGCAGTTTTGCAGCTGCGTAAGGAAAACGCCGCTGCGACCATGTATAATCTGGTCGGCTTCCAGACCAATCTGAAGTTCGGCGAGCAAAAGCGCGTTTTCTCCATGATCCCCGCCCTGCATGACGCGGAATTTTTGCGTTACGGCGTGATGCACCGCAATACCTTCATCGATTCTCCGCGATTACTCAACTCGGATTATTCCGTAAAAGAAAATAAAAATCTTTTCTTCGCCGGCCAGATCACCGGCGTTGAGGGCTATATGGAAAGTGCGTCCTCGGGACTGATCAGCGGTATCAATGCCGCGAGAGTATTTTGCGGACAACCCTCCGTCACGCTTCCCGAGACGACCATGATCGGCGCGTTGTCGCGCTATATCAGCGATCCGACGGTCGAAAACTTCCAGCCCATGGGCGCGAATTTCGGCGTCATGCCCGCTCTCTTGAATCGTCCGCGCGATAAGGCGGAACGCGGTGCGGCGTATGCGGAGCGTTCACTGAACGATCTTTCCGCCTTTATCGAAGAAAACCAACTGAACCAATAAACCACTTACATATAAAGAAGGAATCTGACATGAAAATCATTGTAGACGCATTCGGCGGCGATAACGCCCCCTTAGCTCCGATCCAGGGCGCAGTTGAAGCCCGCGCGGAATACGGCGTGGATATCATCCTCACCGGTGATGAATCGACCATCAAAAAGGTCGCTGCGGAGAATCATCTCAGCCTGGACGGGATCACAATCGTTCACGCCCCCGATGTATTCACCAACGACGATCAACCCTCTACCATCCGCTCAAAGGCAAAGGCGAACACCTCGATGGCAGTCGGTCTGAATCTTTTGAAAAACGGTGAGGGCGACGGCTTTGTATCCGCCGGAAACTCCGGTGCGCTGGGAGCCGGTGCGATGTTCCTTGTCAAGCGTATCAAGGGTATCCAGCGTGTTGCGTTCGCGCCTGTAATGCCGAATTCCAAAAGCTACTTCATGCTCATCGACAGCGGCGTCAATACCGACGTCCGTCCCAAGGCGCTCCGGCAGTTTGCGATGATGGGCTCTATCTATATGAACAAGGTCATGGGGTATGAGGATCCCCGCGTCGGACTTGCCAACGTCGGCACAGAGGAGCATAAGGGCGATTCCTTGCGTCAGGAGACCTATCTTCTGCTCAAGGATACGCCGTCCATCAACTTTATCGGCAACGTCGAAGGTCGTGATATCCCGCTCGACGGCGCGGATGTCGTTGTCTGCGACGGCTTTACCGGCAACATGATCCTCAAAACCTACGAGGGCGTCGCGATGGCTTTGATGAAGAAGATCAAGGGTGTTTTCATGAAGAACATGAAAACAAAGCTTGCGGCTCTTGTCGTCAGAAACGATATGAAAGAGCTGAAAAAGAGCATGGACTATGACGAGGTCGGCGGCGCTCCGGTACTCGGATGCGCGAAGCCCGTTTTCAAGGCGCATGGTTCCGCTAAGGCGAAGACCATGAAGAACGCGATCCGCGTCACGATCGATTATGTCAAAAACGACGTCATCTCCTCGATCACAGAGGCGTTGAAGGATATGGACGATAACGGGAACGAGGGTGAGTAAATGAAAGATCTGCAAGAGGCGATCGGCTACAGCTTCCATAATCAAGCTCTCTTGACAGAGGCGTTGACCCATTCGTCCTATGCCCACGAACAACATAAAAATATGAAATACAACGAGCGGCTCGAGTTCCTCGGCGACGCGGTCTTGTCGATCGTGGTGTCGGATTATATCTACACCCATTGTCCCAACCTGCCCGAGGGTGAGCTGACCAAGCTGCGCGCTTCCTTGGTGTGCGAAAAAAGCCTGTTCGATTTCGCCAAGCAGATCGATCTGGGCGCTTATCTTCGCCTTTCTAACGGCGAACGTCGCAACGGCGGCGCGAATCGTCCGTCAATCGTTTCGGACGCGTTCGAGGCGCTGATCGCCGCGATCTATCTCGACGGCGGTATGGAGCCTGCGAAAAAGCACATTCTGCGATTTGTGATCCCCGAGATCGAGAATCACAAGAACAATTCCTTCAAGGACTACAAGACCTCTTTACAGGAGATCATCCAGAAGAACCCGGGCGAGAGGCTCGAGTATCGGCTCGTCGGATCATCGGGCCCCGATCACAACAAGCATTTCAAGGTAGAGGTGCTGCTCAATTCCAACGTTATCGGACGCGGCGGTGGTCGTTCCAAAAAAGAAGCGGAGCAGCAGGCGGCGCGCGAAGCACTGGAGTTGATGGGCTATTAAACACGCGAACGTAGCTTTGTTTATCCCCTTTAACGGCTGTCCTCACCGCTGTTCCTTTTGCGACCAGCGCAGCATCACCGGTATGGCGTATCAGCCGACTCCCGATGATGTCCGATCCGCGATCGAAACTGCGATTAATTCTTTAAAAGAAAATACCTGTCGATCCGAGATCGCCTTCTTCGGCGGGAGCTTCACCGCGATCGATCGTGATTATATGCTTTCGTTATTGGACGCGACTACCCCGTTTATCGAACGCTTCAAGGGCATCCGTATCTCCACCCGCCCCGATGCGATCGATGATGAGATCCTCCGTCTGCTGAAAAGCTATCGTGTGACTTCGATCGAGCTCGGCGCCCAGAGTATGAGCGATACCGTTCTCGCGGCGAACGACAGGGGACATACCGCCGATGATGTCACCAAAGCGGCGGCATTGATTCAGCGTTATGATATGGAGCTCGGGCTTCAGATGATGACCGGTCTATATCAAAGCACTGAGGAGCTGGACAGAAAAACAGCAGAGGAATTCATCCGACTGCGCCCTGAGACCGTGCGGATCTATCCGACGATCGTCATGCGCCGTACACGCCTCGGCGAACTGTATGAGTCAGGCGCGTATCAGCCGCAGACTTTGGACGAAGCGGTCAACCTCTGCGCCGACTTGATATCATTGTTCGAAGACAGCAGCGTCAAGGTCATCCGCGTCGGACTGCACGATACGCCTACGCTCCATGAGGATATGCTTGCGGGGCCGTACCATCCCGCGTTCCGTGAACTCTGCGAAAGCCGACGGATGCTGACCAAAGCGATCAGACTGTTACAGGACAAGCCGCAGGGCTCGTATACGATCGCCGTTCATCCGAAAAGCCGTTCCAAAATGACCGGCAACAAAAAAGCCAACCTGATCGCGTTAAAAGACAAGGGCTTTCAGATCACGATCACCGAGGATGGCAAACTGTCCGAAAATGATGTTATAATTCTAAATTAGAATTCTTTGTTAGAATAATAAGCTGATTCCAACCGCAACCATAAGGAGAGATTATGCTCTTAAAATCACTGGAGCTGCAAGGCTTCAAAACCTTTCCCGATAAAACGAAACTGAGCTTTGACAAAGGTATCACCTCTGTCGTCGGTCCCAACGGCTCGGGCAAGTCGAACATTTCCGACGCGATCCGCTGGGTACTTGGCGAGCAGAGCGCAAAGGCGCTTCGATGCTCCCGCATGGAGGATGTCGTCTTCAACGGCACCGACAAGCGCAAGCGCCAGGGATATGCCGAGGTCACGCTGACCATCGATAACTCCGATCGCCGACTGCCTTACGGCGGCGACGATGTAGCGGTCACCCGCCGCTATTATCGCTCCGGCGAATCCGAGTACCTGATCAACAAAGCCGCTGTCCGTTTGAAGGATATCCACGAGCTGTTCATGGATACCGGTCTCGGCCGCGACGGCTATTCCATGATCGGTCAGGGCAAGATCGATTCCATCGTCGCGTCCAAAAGCGAGGACAGACGAGAGATCTTTGAAGAAGCCGCGGGTATCTCGCGCTATCGCTATCGCAAGACCGAGGCGGAGCGCAAGCTCGCCCATACCGAAGAAAACTTACTCAGATTGCGCGATATCGTGACGGAGCTTGAAAGCCGTATCGAACCGCTCAAGGAGCAGTCGGAAAAGGCGGAACAGTTCCTCGCCTTCTCCGAAGAAAAGCGCGGTTTGGAGATCGCCCTTTGGCTGGATACTTTGAATAAATCGTCGAAGGTCCTGCGTGACCACGAGGACAAGATCGCTGTTGCCAAGGCGCAATATGACGAGGCGGATGAGGTGCTCTCCGGCATCACTTCCGAGACAGAGTCGATCTATCTCAAAAACGGTTCGATCGCATCCCGCATCGAAGAGGTGAGAGCCGAGTCGGCTTCCTATGACGGACAGATCGCCGAAAAGCGCGCGGAGATCTCTGTCGCCGAAAACGATATTCTCCACAACAAGGACAATATCACCCGAATCCTCGGCGAGATCGAAAAGGCAGAAAATTCCACCACCGATATCAAAAACATTGTTGAAGAAAAGCTCGCCCGTATCGATGAGATTAAGGCGAATATCGAAAAACGCCGGTCGGATTATCAGAGCGTAGCGGATGAGCTGAATCATATCAATAACGATACCTCCCGTAGCAACGACGAGCTGCAAAAGCTGTCCGCGATCATCGCGTCACTGTCCCAGCGTCTTGCCGATGTTCGCGTCACGGATATCACCAGCGCTTCCTCGATCGAAGAGCTGGAAGCCCGCGCGGCGACGCTCAACGAAACAAAAGAGACGAAAAACGCCCAGAAAGACGATCTGCTGTCGATCAAAGAGGATTACGAAAAGCAGATCAAAGAGGCGGAGACTACCATCGGTTCCGTTTCCAATTCCATCGAAGGCTTGGAGATGAAGCTCAATTCACGCATGAAAAAGCGTGACGAGCAGAAGCAGATCGCGGATAATCTGCGTCTTGACGCGGATGAAAAATCCCGCCGCGCCAAACTGCTTTCCGATCTTTCGGCAAACTACGAGGGCTTTTATAACAGCGTCAAGGTTGTGATGAAGGAAGCAAAACGCGGCGCAGTCGGCGGTATCTGCGGCCCTGTCACCACCCTGATCAAGGTTCCCTCAAAATACAATATCGCGATGGAGGTCGCCCTCGGCGCGAAGATGCAGCATATCGTTGTCAATACCGACGCCGACGCCAAGCGCGCGATCGAGATGCTGAAAAAGCGCGACGCCGGTCGCGCGACTTTCCTGCCGCTGACCACCATCAAGCCCCATACGCTGAACGAAAAGGATCTTGACGATTGCTACGGCTATATCGGCATCGCGTCCGAGCTTTGCACCGCCGATAAGAAGTACGAGAATATCCTTTCCAACCTTCTCGGCAGGATCGTTGTTGCGGAGGATCTGTCTGCGGCGTCCGCGATCGCAAAGCGCTACGGCTACCGTTTCATGGTCGTCACCCTTGACGGTCAGGTTGTCAACGCCGGCGGTTCCTTTACCGGCGGTTCCCGCGCAAAGAACTCGGGTCTGTTATCCCGAGAGTCAGAGATCGATCGCTTGCGTAAAGAGGCGGAAGCGCTGAGCAAAAAGGCGCAGGAGGCGTTTGATAGCTTCAAACAGGCGGAAAGCCAGTATGCCGCGTGCGAGGCGGATCTCCTCGGCGCGCGCGCCGATCTTTCCAACGCGCAGCAGGAAGCGGTTCGCCTGAAGGCGGAGTACAACGCCTGTGTCGGCGAGCTTGCCGGACTGTCCCGTGACCTCGACGACATCAATGCCGAGCTCGAAGCGTCCGCGCAGAAGATCGCCGATAACAAGGCTGCCCGCGAACAGGCACATAAGGATCTGGTACGCTTTAATGCCGAGATCGAGTCGACCGAGATGAAGATGAAATCTCTGACCGGTTCACGCGACGAGATGGCACAGCAGCGCGAGACCCTCGCCGATAAATTGCAGGAGATGCGTCTTGAGATCGTCGCCGCGGAAAAGGATGTCGATAATCTCAACGCCGAGATCGAGACAGCGCGACTGACCGGTGATGATCAACAGCTTCGTATCGCGGAGCTGAACAAAGAAAAAGAAGAAATCGAGAATTATAATTCTGAAATAGAAAATAAAATTGCAACTCTGAACGAGGAGATCACCGCGTTGACCGAGAAAGTCACCGAGGCGACACAGGGGATCGAACGCCTGAACGCCGAGCGCGATGAGCTGGAAAAACGCTCTGTTGAGCTGCGACAGCTCGAGCGCGATAAAATGAACGAGCGCGAGCTGGCGTCCAATGAATTCTCCCGACTGGAGGTCAAAAAGGATTCTCTCCAAAAGCAGTTTGACGATATCATTTCAAAGCTGTGGGAGGAATACGAGCTGACTCGCCGCGAGGCGGAGGAACAGGCAATCGAGCTCGAGAGTCTGACCGCCGCGCGTTCCAGATTATCTTCGCTGAAGCAGAAGATCAAGGGCTTAGGCTCTGTCAATGTCGCCGCGATCGAGGAATACAAAGAGGTCTCCGAGCGCTATACCTTTATGAAGGCGCAGGTCGACGATGTTGAAAAATCAAAGAAAGAGATCGAGAACCTGATCCAAAGCCTGACCAAGCAGATGAAAGAGGTCTTTGTCGATTCCTTCGCGGAGATCAACAAGAACTTCACCCTGACCTTCAAGGAGCTTTTCGGCGGCGGTGAAGCCCATCTTGAGCTTTCCGATCCCGAAAACATCCTGACCTCGGGTATCGATATCATTGTCCATCCGCCCGGCAAGATCGTCGTCCATCTGGAGGCGCTCTCCGGCGGCGAAAAGGCGCTTGTTGCGATCGCGCTGTATTTCGCGATCATGAAGGTTCGACCTGCGCCGTTCTGCGTGATGGACGAGATCGAGGCGGCGCTTGACGAGGTCAACGTCGATCGCTTTGCCAATTACCTGCGCAATCTGACCGAGGAGACCCAGTTCATCCTGATCACCCACCGTCGCGGCACAATGGAAGAGGCGGACGTCCTTTACGGCGTCACCATGCAGGACGAGGGTATCTCAAAATTGCTCGAGCTGCGCGCCTCCGAGGTTGCCTCTAGATTAGGAATTAAATGATCCATATGATGCAGGTGAGGACAGCATCCTCGCGAAACTGTCAATTGTCAATCGTCAATTATCAATTATCAAGGTGATATTATGGGATTATTCAGTAAATTAAAATCAGGACTTAAAAAAACGCGCGATGCGGTCGTCGGTCAGATCGACTCGATGCTCAAGTCGTTCACCAAGATCGACGAGGAACTCTTTGAAGAGCTTGAAGAGCTTCTCGTGATGGGTGACGTCGGCGTTGCGACCGCAACCAAAATATGTGACGAGCTACGTGATCGCGTCAAGAAGAAGGGGATCAAGGATCCCGCGCTGATCATGAACGAGATCGCCGAGCTGTCTGCTGAGATGCTTTCCGAGAATACCGAGATGGTGCTGAACACCAAGCCGTCTGTTATCCTTGTTATCGGCGTCAACGGCGTCGGCAAGACGACCTCGATCGGCAAGCTCGCTTCCTACTATGTCAAGCAGGGCAAGCGTGTGACCCTCGCCGCAGCGGATACCTTCCGCGCCGCGGCGATCGATCAGCTGAAGATCTGGGCTGACCGCGCGGGCGCTGATATCGTCGCTCAGGGCGAAGGCTCCGATCCCGCCGCTGTTGTATTTGACGCGATCTCTTCCGCAAAAGCCAAGGGCAGCGATCTGGTCATCATCGATACCGCCGGCAGACTTCATAACAAAAAGCATCTGATGGATGAGCTGGCGAAGATCCGCCGCGTCATCGACCGTGAGCTTCCGGACGCCGATAAAGAGTTCCTTCTGGTGCTCGACGCGACCACCGGTCAGAACGCCGTCAATCAGGCGAACGAGTTTGCCAAGGCGACCGGCATCACCGGTATCATCCTGACAAAGCTCGATGGCACAGCAAAGGGCGGCGTTGTTCTGGCGGTCAAGGATGTCTTGAATATCTCCGTGAAATTCATCGGCGTAGGCGAGCAGGTCGACGACCTCCAGCCTTTCGATCCGCTCGAATTCTCAAAGGCTCTGTTTGTGAAAGACGAAAACTGACGATCATGACTGAATTTATTATCGCAACCAATAACAAAAAGAAACTGGTCGAGATCGAGCGTATCCTCTCGCCTTTGGGCATTGTCCCCGTGACTGCGAGCGAGAAAGGCATCGATCTCGGTGATGTTGAGGAAACCGGCGCGACCTTTGCCGAAAATGCTTATATCAAAGCAAAGGCGGCGTATGATAAATGCGGACTGCCTGTCATCGCCGATGACTCAGGGCTGTGCGTTGATGCATTGGACGGCCGTCCCGGTATCTACTCCGCGCGCTACGGCGGACACGATTCGCCCTATACCGTCAAGATCGGTATGCTGCTTGATGAGCTGAAGGATGTCCCCGCCGATCAGCGGGGCGCCCATTTCAGCTGCGCGGTCTGCTGTATCGATGTAACGGCGAGATCGCCGATGCGCCCTTTGGTGACGGTGGCTTCGGGTATGATCCCGTTTTCACCGTGGAAGGAAAGAGCTTTGCGTCCCTTTCCTCTGCGGAAAAAGACCGCCTGAGCCATCGCGGCAACGCGCTGAGGATGCTCTATCAGGAGCTTAGCAATCGCAAGGAGGATCTGTAATGCTGACAAGTAAACAGCGCGCCCAGCTGCGCGCTCTGGCAAATTCGATCGATACAGTGCTCATGGTCGGAAAATCCGGCTTTTCCGAGCAATTATATAAAACCGCGGACGAAGCGATCACCGCGCGCGAGCTGATCAAGGGCAAGGTACTGGAAGCGTGCGAGTACACCTCGCGCGAGGCTGCCGATACCATCGCCGAGGCGATCGGTGCTGACGTCGTACAGGTGATCGGCTCTAAATTCGTCCTCTATCGACGCAACAAAAAAGAACCGAAGATCAAGCTGGTCAAATGAAGCACGCGATATTCGGCGGATCCTTCAACCCGATCCACAACGATCATGTGAAACTGGCGCTGCAATTCTGTGAAGCGTTTCAGCTTGACCGCGTGACCCTTATCCCGACCGCGACCACGCCCTTGAAGGATAACTCCGCGATCGTGGACGGAAAGCATCGCTTCAAGATGTGTCAGCTTGCGACGCAGGATCATCCCCAGCTTGCTGTCAGCGATACCGAACTCAGGCGCGGCGGTATGAGCTATACCTCCGATACGCTCAAAGAATTCTGTCGTGACGGCGACGAGCTTTATCTCATCGTCGGCGCGGATATGTATGTCACGCTTGACAAATGGCACGAATTCCGATCCATCTTTGAGATGGCGACGATCTTGGTCTCGCCGCGGAATCAGATGGATTATGATTCTATAAAAGAAAAATATACAGACTATCTACCTTACGGATGCCGCACACTGATCTCGCATGAATATGTCGGGCCGCTGTCATCGACCGCTGTCCGCAACGCTGTCAAAGCAGGCGAGCCTATCGGCGCGATGGTCGATCCGAGGGTGGAAGATTATATCAGAAAAAACGGACTTTACAGGTGATTTATGGATTTTGCATACTATGAAAAAGAGCTGGATTGTCTTTCCGAATACCGTCGGATCCATTCGCTGAATGTCGCGAAAGAAGCCGTCAGGCTCGCCGAAAAATACGGCGCCGATCCCGAGAAAGCCCGCCTTGCCGGACTGCTCCATGATATTACCAAGGAAACGCCCGACGATTTACAGTTGAAAATTATCGAAAACGGTGGTATAATTCTCACCGATGTCGAGCGCCGCTCGGCGAAGCT
>OMTA01000069.1 GCA_900313895.1 uncultured Eubacteriales bacterium
AGACCATCACGCGCCCCCTTTCAGGCGAGTGGGATTTCCTGAATACTTATATCGTGAACATCTATCCTGACACCACGTGTTGGGTGAATGACTTCCAGAATGCGGACAACGAGCGCTATATGAAGCTCTATTTCTGTAACCCGGCCTATGACGATTATCCTGTGGTGGGTGTCAGCTGGGAGCAGGCCAATGCTTTCTGCGCTTGGCGTACGCTGTTTCTCAAGAGAGGACTCGGAGGATATGCCCAGCAGTTGCAGAGATACCGTCTGCCCTCCGAGGTGGAATGGGAGTTCGCCGCACGCGGCAAGGAGGGAAATGCCTTCCCTTGGGAGGCTAAGGAGGTGAAGAGCGACAAGGGTTGCTACTACGCCAACTTCAAACCCGATCAGGGCAACTACACAAAAGACGGCAGCCTGATTACCTCCAAGTGCGGTATCTTCTCCGCCAATTCCAACGGGCTGTACGATATGGCCGGTAATGTGGCAGAATGGACCAGTACGACCTATACGGAGGCCGGAGTGGAAGCTATGAGTGACATGAATCCTAACCTGAAGTATAATGCTGCACGTGAAGACCCTTACCGCTTAAAGAAGAAGAGTGTTCGCGGCGGATCATGGAAGGATCCCGAGAGTATGATACGTTCGGCCTGGCGCTCATACGAATATCAGAATCAGCCCCGTTGCTACATCGGTTTCCGTTGCGTGCGCACTATGGTGAGCGACGGCATGCTGAAGCAGGCCAAGTTGCCCGCAGCAACATCGGTACGGAGGAAATAAACAAGAAATACAGAAGAAAACCATGAATATTATCGCTAAAATGCAAAAGTGGATGGACTCCCCCTTCGGACAGGTGTTCATGCAGTACACCTACAGTTGGGGCGCAGCCATCGTCATCCTGGGTACATTGTTCAAACTGACCCATATACCGGGGGCCAATCTGATGCTGTTCATCGGTATGGGCACGGAGGTCTTCGTGTTCTTTATATCCGGTTTCGAAAAGACTTATACCAAGGTCCCCGCTTCTGAGGGCGGAGTTGGCGGCGCGGTTATTGTCGGCGGTTCGGGCACACAGGGGCAGGCTGCAGTTGAGGGGTCCGAGAACGTGGCGTCCGGCAGTCCCGTGGTGATTGGCGGAGGTGTTCCAGCAGGAGGTACAGTTATCTTGGGCGGTGGCGTTGCAGGAGGCGCACCGATGAATCCGGAGCAATTGGCTCAGGGCGCTTCGCTCAGTGCGGCAGCTGCCAATCTGGCTGCTGCCGGTCAGGCGGCAACGCAGGCCCAACTGGCTCTTTCGCAGTTGCAGAACGGCCAGGGCGGCACAATCAACCCCGACAGCATCAAGGAAAAGCTCAGCCACACAGGACTGTGGGACGTCGATCCCGTCAACCTGTTCCGCATCACCTGGAAGAACGAGCCGAAAGAATCCGGCGGACTTTTCCGTGAGGTACCGAACTACATCGAGCTGCCCTCTGCCCTGACCGGCGTCAAAGCGCGCATCTTCGCGATGGTCGGCAAGTGGTTCCCCACCGGCTGCCACAAGGTCGGCGCGTCCTTCGGCTGCCTCGCGCCCCGACTGGTCACCGGTCAGTTTGACGCGACCTACCACAAGGCAGTCTGGCCGTCCACCGGCAACTATTGCCGCGGCGGCGCGTTCAACAGTAAGCTCCTTTCCTGCGACAGCATCGCTATCCTCCCCGCCGAGATGAGCCGCGAGCGCTTCGAGTGGCTCTCCGGGATCGCGGGCGAGGTCATCGCGACCCCCGGCTGTGAGTCAAACGTCAAAGAGATCTTCGACAAGACCTGGGAGCTCAAGCAGCGACCCGAGGTCATGGTCTTCAACCAGTTCGAAGAGATGGGCAACCCTTTGTGGCACTACAACGTCACCGGCTACGCGATGGCGGATGTATTCGAGGCGATCAAGGGTGAGGGCGACCGTTTCGCGGGCGCGTGCTTCACCTCCGGATCCGCCGGCACCATGAGCGCGGGTGACTATCTCAAGGAGCAGTACCCGAGCCTCAAGCTCGGTGTCGGCGAAGCGCTCCAGTGCCCCACCATCCTCGACAACGGCTTCGGCGGCCACCGCATCGAAGGCATCGGCGACAAGCATATCCCGTGGATCCACAACGTCAAAAACACCGACATGGCGATCGCGATCGACGACGAAGACAGCCAGCGCCTCCTTCGCCTCTTCAATACCGAAGCGGGCAAGTCCTATCTCATCAACACCCTGCATCTCGACAAAGACTTTGTCGATACCCTCAGCTACCTCGGCATCAGCGGCATCGCGAACATCCTGTGCTGCATCAAGATGGCAAAGTATTACGAGCTGACCGAGCACGATGTCCTCGGCACCGTCCTGACCGACAGCGCCGTGATGTACCAAAGCCGTATCGACGAGCTGAATGAGATGTACGGCGACTATACCGAGCAGGCAGCGGAGCTCGACCACAATCTACATATGCTGGGGCTCAAGACCGACAGTCTGATCGAGCTGCGATATACCGATCGCAAGCGCATCCACAATCTCAAGTATTACACATGGGTCGAACAGCAGGGCAGAAGCGTCGACGAGCTGAACGCTCTGTGGTACGATACCGAAAACACCTGGGACGCGGTACACAAAGAAGCCGCAAAGCTCGACGAGCTGATCGAAGCCTTCAACGCCGAGGTAGGCATCCAAATATGAAAAACGTAAAAACCTGCAAATGCGTCCGCTGCGGGCGCGAATACCCTGCCGCCCCCGATATTACCACCTGTGAATGCGGCGGCATCCTCGACGTCGTCTACGACTACGACTACATCAAAACCGGGCTGACGAAAGAAACCCTCGCCTCATGTCCCGATCCCACCATGTGGCGCTATCGCGCGCTACTCCCGATCGAAGAGGATACGATCCCTCAGGGACTGCGCGTCGGCGGATCTCCCCTCTACAGAGCGGATCATCTCGCCGCCGATCTCGGCGTCAAAGCGCTCTATATCAAGGACGACGGCATCAACCCGACCGCCTCTCTGAAAGACCGCGCCTCCGCGATGGCGGTCACCAAAGCGGTCGAAGCGGGCTACGATACCATCGCCTGTTCCTCAACGGGCAACGCCGCCTCATCCCTCGCGGGCAACGCGGCAAAGGCGGGGCTATCCACCTACATCTTCGTCCCCGACCGCGCGCCCAAGGGCAAGATCGCCCAGCTGATGATGTTCGGCGCGAACCTGACCGCCGTCCGCGGCAGCTACGAAGAAACCTTCGAGCTATCCAAGAAGGCGATCGACAAATACGGCTGGTATAACCGCAACGCCGCGATCAATCCCTATCTCAGCGAGGGCAAAAAGACCGTCGCGCACGAGATCCTCGAGCAGCTCGATTTCCGCGCGCCCGACTATGTCGCGGTATCCGTCGGCGACGGCTGTACCATCGCGGGCGTCTACAAGGGGCTGTACGATATGTACATGGTCGGACTGACGGACAAGATCCCGCGTCTGATCAGCGTCCAGGCAGAGGGCTGTTGTCCCATCAACACCGCCGTCACCACCGGCGAGCCGTGGCAGCCGCAGGAGGAAAACACCTATGCCGACAGCATCGCCGTAGGCGTTCCGCGCAACGCGGACAAAGCGATCAAGGCCATCCTCGACAGCGACGGTATCTGCGTCAACGTCAGCGACGACGAGATCCGCGCCGCCCAGCGCTATCTCGCGAAGAACGCGGGCGTTTTCGGCGAGCCGGCAGGCGTGACCGCGACCGCGGGACTGTTGAAGCTCAGCCGCGAGGGAAAGCTCGAAAAAGACGCGACCATCGTTTCGATCGTCACCGGCAACGGGCTCAAAGACATCGAGAGCGCGATCAAAAACTGCGGCGAGCCCGTCAGCTGCGCCAACGATCTGTCGGAATTCGAGCGCAAGTTCGATCTGCCCTGACACACCAAATACAATCCGATATCCATCATTTAAAGGGGACGACCGCAGGCCGTTCCCTTTTTTCATCCCACGCATTTGTAGGGGACGGCTGCGGATAATGAGGAATTAGGAATGTGGAATTAGGAATTATATCTAGGGTACGGCGCCGACACGCGTGTCCGACGACCCGAAACCTATCTGCTAAATCCCCCTCACCCGCGTAGCATATTCATCTATGTTGTAGGGGAGGGCCTTGTGTCCTCCCGAAACCTTTCTGCTAGATCCCGTCCGCAAGCGAAGCATTTCTACCTCACCGTAGGGACGTTCCTCGCCGGAAACGGCCCACCCCTCTGGGCTTCGCCCATCTCCCCTGGCAAGGGAGTCTCATCGATCGTCCGCAACCTATCGATTAAATGCTGTCTACGTGCGAAGCAAATCTCACGTTTAATAAACCACCAACCACCAACTACAAACTACAGACTACCAAAAAAACGCTCCCGACATCTCTGCCGAAAGCGTTTCATCCAATTATTCTGTTTTACGATCTCGGATACCCGAATCGCTCCAGCGGGTTATCCTTCACGATCCCCGCCAGCCAACGCTGGATATACGTTCCGTCAACGATCGTAACGTCACCGTCATCGTCGACGTCGCCGTATTTCAGCTGAACGGCGTCAAACACATCGATACCCGCCAGATGCCGCTGGATAAACGAGGTATCGACGATCGTGATATCGCCGTCATCATCGACGTCGCCGTACTTGCGTTCAGGCATCGGCTTGTCGGGAACCGTCGGTTCCTCTGTGGCTGCGGCTGCGTTTCGGGAATCGTTTCCTCAACCGTCTCCGGCTGTGTCGCAGGTACCGTCTCTTCTTCCACCAGTGGCTGTGTTGGAGGCTCCGTCGCCTCCGTTGCCGGAAGGGTCTCCGGCGCAACATCGACCGGCGTCAGCGCGGGAACATCACTGCCGATATACAGTATCGGCTCGATGTCCTGATCAATATACCGAAACGTTCTCTCGTTCTCGCCCGCGACGGTATGCAGGATATTGGTGATGCCAAGTTCTCCGGAGGTCGCGGTGACCTTGAACTGCGCACGGATCAACCGTGTTTTATCGGTCGCGAATCTCGTCCCGTTCGCACTGGAATAATTATAGACGATGTGCCCTTTCTCAGCCTCTTTGAGAACCATCGCGCTCGTCAGCTTCGGAAAGAACATCTCAAAGGTAAGGTCGTCCTCATTCTCGGGGAAGATCGGTTCGAGACCGTCCGCCGCATAGTAAAAGTCGCCCTGTAACGAACAAAGTCGCTCGCCGATATTGAGATAGTAGATATAATCAAACGTATCGCCGGTTTTTGCCGTAAATTGTCTGCCATCGGCATTGATGACAACGGTACCGTTATCCTCCGCCCCGGCGATCACCATCGGGATCGCGGTGATGACCAGCGCGAGCGCCAGCAAAACAGCCATCAGTTTTTTCATAAGCTCACCTCATAAAATGATTGTACCGGCTATTGGGAAAGGATCTTATTTGATCAGACCCGCTGTATATTTATACGCGAGAACTCTGGTACATACCTGCTCGAGCATCTCTCTGCTGATGGTACCGTCGTTCACAGCGGAAAGGATCGCCGTATACGCGGTGCTGTAATTGCGCGAGAGGACAAGGTCGTTGCCCGCGAGGATCGCCGCGACCGCGGTATCCTTGCCGTCCGCATACGCCGAGTAATCCCTCTCGTCGATCACATCGGTGATGATCAGGCCGGAGAAGCCGACGAGATCGCGCAGCTCTTTGTGAACAGACGACGACAGCGCCGCTGTATGCGAGGCGTCGATGCTCTTGACCACAACGTTCGAAACCATGATAAAGTGCGCGCCTTCCTGCGCTCCCTGTTTGAACGGCTCATAATCCTTGTTGCGGATATCGTCCGCTTTGCGGTCATCGACGACCGCCGTACCGTTTGCCTGCGCTTCCTCATTCGCCGTATCCGGGATCGTGCCGTAACCCGGAAAATGCTTCAAGGCGACGGAAACGCCCTTCGCCTGGACCTGCTTCGAGCAGTATTTCGCAAAGTCACCGACGACCTTCTGATCATCGGACAGCGATCGTGAGTACATGATCTGATCGGAGCTGTCGGGCATATCGACGACCGGGGCAAAGTTCAGGTTGAAGCCCGCCTTCTTGAGGAAGGTCGCCTTCTCAAGCTCTGTTTTTTCGACCTCCTGCAACCCGCCGGACGCTATGATGTTGCGCGGCGAATCGTAGACGTTTTCGGGGAAAGCCTCCGATCCGGAGATCGTGGTTCTCTCGCCGCCCTCTTCCTCTGCGGCGATGATCGGAGCGACCTTCGCTTCCTTTTTGATACCGGCGATGCTCTGCTTGACCTCATCGCCCGTCTTGCCGGAGAAAGCCTCGCTGTCAAAGAGGAATCCCGCCAGAGAATAGCTTTTGATATCCTCGGCGCCGGTATCGGTATCGGAGCAGACGCCGACGATCAGCTGACCGACCATCTCTTCGTCGGACATATCCTCGATCGCCTTCTTCGCCTTGTCATAGTTAGCCGAAAAGAGATCGCCGTCCGCAAGGCTCTTTGCGGGAGCAGCGTCCGCCTCAGTCGCGTCCTCCTGTTGATCGGCTTCTTTTTCAGCGTCCGTATCGGTCTCCTCGACCGCCTTGTTTTGTTCCGACTTGACGTCGATGTAGTGCTTTAGCGAAAAGCCGAACGCCGTGCCGCCGATGAGCAGCAGAATAATGGAAATAATCACAAATTTTTTCATCGTGAACCTCCTGTGCGCGTATCACGCATCTAGTCATTATAAATTATATCATGGGCTACCGGTATTTTTAACGCTAATATAGAAAAATAATGCGAATATTTTGTGAATAATGTCGGATCACACGCCGTCAGCCCGCTTGACATTCCACCGCTTTTTCATTAAGATAAACGTGGATTTTTCAAGGGATGAGGAAGTATATGAAAAAGAACAATCTGCTGTCGTCGGTGCTGTTGTTACTGGCGGCGATCATCTGGGGCTTTGCCTTTGTCGCGCAGAACGCGCTCTCCGACACAGTCCCGCCCTTTACCGTCAACGCGATCCGCTCGCTGATCGCCTCTGTCGCGCTGCTGCCTGTAGCGTATGTCACCCGCCGCATGAACGGGAAAAAGCTATTGGAAGCCAAACCCGCCGACCGCAAAAAGCTCATCAAAGCAGGCGTTTTCTGCGGTATTCTCCTGTGTATCTCCGTCAACCTCCAGCAGCTCGGTATCGCGCTCTATCCATCCGGCGCGCCCGTCGAAGCCCACAGCGGTTTTCTGACCGCTTTATATATCCTGTTCGTCCCGATCTTCGGGCTTTTTCTCAGAAAACGTCCCGGACCGTTTGTCCTGATCGCGGTCGCCGTTGCGATCGTCGGGCTGTACCTCTTGTGCCTTTCCGACGGCTTCGACGGTCTGTACACCGGCGATATCGTCGTGCTGATCTGCGGCATGAGCTTTGCCCTCCAGATCCTCTGCGTCGATCATTTCATCGACGCCGTCGACGGCGTCAAGCTCAGCGCGATCCAGTTCTTCGTCACAGGCGTGTTATCGGCGATCCTGATGCTGATCTTCGAAAAGCCCGACATAAGCGCGATCCTCTCGGGATGGGCGCCGCTGCTCTACCTCGCTCTGGTCTCCAGCGCCGGCGGCTACACCCTCCAGATCATCGGTCAGAAATACGCCGAAAGCCCGACCCTCGCCTCCATCCTGATGAGCATGGAAAGCGTTTTCGCCGTGATCGGCGGCATCCTCTTCATGGGCGTGATCCCCAAAACCGCCGAGCTGATCGGCTGCGGCGTGATGTTCCTCGCGATCATCATCGCCCAGCTCCCGGAAAGCCTGATCAAAAAGCCTTCCCCCTGATCCCATCTCCCTACGTAGGGACGAGCAGTGCTCGTCCGTCAACCTTTCCACCAAATCCTGCTCTCCCGCGAAGCACATCCACCCCCACCGTAGGGGAGGGGGGATATCTCCTCAGGAGAGGTGTCACCGAAGGTGACAGAGAGGAGCCGTCTCCGGCTGAGGAATGCTCCTCCCGAACACCTTGCTGTCATATCAACCTCAACGGACGGTCAATGACCGTCCCTACAACAAACGTTGCAGTTTCACCGTAGGGACGACCATCGGTCGTCCGCCAACCCTTCCACCAAATCCCACCCTCCCGCGAAGCACAACCACCCCCACCGTAGGGGAGGAGGGATCTCTCCTCAGGAGAGGTGTCACCGAAGGTGACAGAGAGGAGCCGTCTCCGGCTGAGGAATGCTCCTCCCGAAAACCTTGCTGTCATATCAACCTCAACGGACGGTCAATGACCGTCCCTACAATCAACGTTGGATATCATCCGTAGGGACGACCACCGGTCGTCCGCAAACCTATCTGCCAAATCCCTCTCTCCCGCGAAGCCAATCTAACATTTGCCGTAGAGCGCCCTGCGCTCAATCCGGGGTCCCCAAAACGTCCCCACGTTTTGGGGAGAGGAGGAGCCGCGTCACGAGGTCAAGGCGCACCGACCGGATGCGCCTACCGAGTACAGCGTGCGACGACGAGCGCCGCAGGCACTACACTAACTACGAACAACAAACGACCAACTATCGACTATATAAAAAAACCGGCGCTCGGATCATCCGAACGCCGTTCTTTTTATTTTGCTAAGCCTTTCGGCGTATATCCTGCCTCCTTGACTGCCGCCGCGACCTTATCATAGTCGACCGGGGTCTCGGAGATCAGCTCCACGGTTCCCGCTTCATGGGATGCCTTCACGGACAGCAGATCCTGAATCCCTGCGGTTTGGATCGCCTGTGTTACGTGCTTCTCACACATCGGGCACATCATGCCCTCTACTTTCACAACTGTTTGTACCATATGATCTTCTCCTTTTTCAGATTCGGCTTCGGCGGGCAATTCCACCGGAGCGCTTTTATATTTTCTGCGCTTATGCGGATCAAACAGATTCAGCCTGAGCGCGTTGGTAACGACACAAAAACTGCTGAGGCTCATCGCCGCCGCGCCGAACATCGGGTTCAGCTCCCAACCAAAGATCGGGATCCAGATGCCCGCGGCAAGCGGGATGCCGATGATATTGTAGATGAACGCCCAGAACAGGTTTTGGTGGATATTCCGCAGCGTCGCCTTACTCAGCCTGATCGCCGCGACCGCCTCGCTCAACCGACTGCCGACCAGCACGATGTCCGCCGATTCCACAGCGATATCCGCGCCCGAGCCGATGGCGACGCCCGTGTCCGCGGCAGTCAAGGCAGGCGCGTCATTGATACCGTCGCCTACCATCGCGGTCTTGCCGCTCGATTTAAGGTCGGCGATGATATCGCCCTTCTCTGTCGGCAGAACGCCCGCGTAAACACGATCCACGCCGACGCTGTCCCCGATCGCCTCTGCGGTACGCGCGTTGTCGCCCGTGAGCATCACGACCCTGACGCCCATCTCTCTGAGCTCCGCGATCGCCTGTTTGCTGTCCTCCTTGACAGTGTCCGCGACCGCGATGACGCCCAGCAGCGCTCCGTCATACGTAAAGAGCATCGGTGTCTTTCCTTTACCGGCAAGCGCGCTGACCTGCGCCTTGATCTGCTCGTCGAGCTTCACCTTTGTTTCGATATATTTCATCGAGCCGGCAAACGCCGTTTTTCCGTCAACAGCGCCCTCGATCCCGCTGCCCGAGTGGTTCTTGAAGTCCACGCATATAGCAGGAGCGATCCCTTTTTCCCGCGCATAAGCGGTGATCGCCTTCGCCAGCGGATGACTGCTCTTTTCCTCCAGCCCGTAAGCGACCGCGAGCAGCCGATCGACGTCATCCGCGATCACATCCGTGACCGTCGGCTCACCCTTGGTGATCGTGCCCGTTTTATCCAGCGCGACGATCTGCGTCTTTCCGGCGTTTTCAAGGCTCTCGGCGTTCTTGAACAGGATGCCCGCCTTTGCGCCCACGCCGTTGCCGACCATGATCGAGACCGGCGTCGCCAGTCCCAGCGCGCACGGACAGCTGATGACCAGCACCGAGATCGCCCGCGCCAGCGCGTAGCTGAATTCTTTGCCGACAAAAAGCCAGACGATCAGCGTCACGACCGCGATCCCGATCACGACCGGCACAAAGATCCCGGAGACCTTGTCCGCGATCCTCGCGATCGGCGCCTTGGTCGACGACGCGTCATACACCGTGCGGATGATCTGACTGAGGGTCGTGTCCTCGCCGACGCGCGTCGCACGGCATCGCATAAAACCGCTCTGGTTCATGGTCGCGGAATAGACCGCCGTCCCCGCGCTTTTTTCGACCGGCAGGCTCTCCCCTGTGAGCATACTCTCGTCCACCGCGCTCTCACCCTCGATCACCACGCCGTCAACGGGAACGCTCATTCCCGGACGTACCACAAAGATATCGCCCTTTTGCACCTCGTCGATCGGCACCTCGCGCTCCTCACCGCCGCGTTCGACCACAGCGGTTTTCGGCGAAAGATCCATCAGCGATCTCAGCGCGTCGGTCGTCTTGCCCTTAGAGCGCGCCTCCAGTATCTTTCCGATCGTGATCAATACCAAAATCATCGCGGCGGACTCAAAATACAGCCCGTGCAGCATCTCATGCGCGTCCGCAACGGAAGCGGTCGTCATGCCGAAAAGTACGCACACACTCCACACAAAGCTCGCCGCGGAGCCGAGCGAGACCAGCGTATCCATATTCGGCGCGCGATGGATGATCCCCCTGAAGCCGCTGATAAAAAACCGCTGGTTGATAACCATTACCGCCGCCGAGAGCAGCAGCTGCGTCAGCCCGATCGCCATCGGATTGTGCTGCAAAAACGACGGCAGCGGGAATCCGAACATATTATGCCCCATCGCGACGTACATCAATATGAGCAGCAGCACCAGCGACGAAAGAAATCGTCTGACCAGCGGCTTGACCTCGTCAGGCTGCTTGATCGTGATCTTCTGTTGTTTTTTCTCGGGAATATCCTGCGCGGCGGTATAACCCGCCTTTTCGACCGCGCTGACGATCGCGTCCACGGTTGCGTCGCCTTCGACGGTCATCGAATTCGTCAGCAGGCTGACCGAACACGCGGTCACACCCGCAACACCCGATACCGCCTTCTCGACCCGCGCCGAGCAGGCAGCACAGCTCATTCCTCCTATTTGATATCTATCCATATTGACTCCTTCATAATCAACGGTCATTTGACAATTGACAATTTACAATTGCGGGAGGACGCTGTCCTCGCCTGATTTTTATGAGGGACGGCAACTCGACATCCCGCAACCTATCTGCTAAATCCCTCTTTCCCGCGAAGCAAATCAACCTCACCCGTAGGGACGAGCAGCGCTCGTCCGCAACTTATCTGCCAAATCCCGTCTGCCTGCGAAGAAAATCCGACGTACCGCGTGACCGCAGGCAATGCATTAACTACTAACTACCAACTATTTCATCAACTTCCCGATGATCTCCATCAACTCGTCGACGACGCCCTCGTCCCCCGCCTTGATATCGCGGGTGACGCAGCCCTCAACGTGTCTGCGCAGCAGCTCTCTGTTAAAGGCAGTGAACGCCGACTTTGCCGCGGCGCTCTGCGTCAGGATATCCACACAGTAAGCGTCATTCTCCACCATCTGTCTGATCCCTCTGATCTGCCCCTCGATCCGCGACAGCCGATTGATCAGCTTCTTTTTCTCATCCTCCGACCTCTCGGTCTTTTTGATACAATGCTCACAAGGCATACGCTCACCTCATTA
>OMTA01000014.1 GCA_900313895.1 uncultured Eubacteriales bacterium
TTCTAATAAAGTAAAAAAGATTTGTATGCCCGCTCAGTTTGTTGCTACGCAACAACGAGCGATGGCTATGCGAAATGCGCGCAGAGCGCGCTTTCTTGTGGGTTGGATCAGGAATGTCGTTTGATGAAATCGCGGACGATGGCGATATAACGGTCGGGATCGGAAAAATAGCTGACGCCGTGTACCGCGTTCGGGAAGGTGTGGTATTCGACCATAGCGGGGTTCGCCGCGTGGATCGCTTCGCTCATGGCGGGAGGAACGAACGCATCGTCCTCGCCGTGGACGATCAAAACGGGAGTCTTTGTATCTTTCACCGCGTTAGCGGCGGTGATATCCTTTCGGATGTTCAGACGGCCGAAGATCAAAGCGGAAAAACGGATCAGCGGCCAGACCAGCTCGGCTTTTTTGAATGACCACCGCACGACGTGGGTGATGATATCCCTGGGCGAGCTGTAGGGGCAGTCGGCGCAGATCAGCCGGACGTTCGGCGGCAGGTCAAGTCCCGACGCCATCACGACGGTCGCCGCTCCCATGGAGATGCCGAACAGGTAGATCGGGTGATCGTGACCGAAGCGGCGGTTTGCGTATTCGATCCACGACAGGACGTCCTTGCGTTCGCGGATGCCGTAGGCGATGGTGTGGCCGCCGCTCTTGAAATGGGCGCGCTGATCGACGATCAGGACGTTGTAGCCCTCGTTCTGTAAGAACTGTCCCATCACGCTGAAATCCCTGAGCGCGGAACCGCGGAAGCCGTGGAAGCAGATGCACAGGGGGCGATCGTCGGCGATATGGTAGTAGCGTCCCGCAAGGCGCAGTCCGTCATAGGAGCGGGTGTAGACGCGGCGGCAGGGGATCTCGGACAGGCGTTTTGCCTGATTGATGATCTCGTCAAATTGATCTTTGTCCTTGAGGAAGGGCTCGGTATGGATCTCGTCCGCGTTGCGGTAGGGGTTATAAAACGCCTTTTGGTACAGGACGAACAGCCCGAGCAATAGCGCGAGCAGAAGGATCAGGATAATAATGAATGCGATCATGGTTTTACCTCTCGTGGACGCGCTTGCCGGTCATATGCTCGATCTTCAGACGGAGGATATGACAGCGCGCGGCGTTTTTTCGGATGTCTTCTTCGACCTCGGCGGCGGTGGGAAAGTATTTCATCCCGAGCTTTGTCAGGGAGGTCAGCTTTTCGGTTTCGTCATCGACGACGGCGATCCTGCCGAACACGATGACGCTGTTGAAATAATACGACCAGTCGTCGGGGACTTTTTCGCCTTTGTCGAGGACACAGAAGGACGCTTTGTCACACGCGGTGAGCGCGTCGAGCTTGTGTCCGCTGAGGGCGCAGTGGAAATAGAGGCAGCCCTCGTCATATACATAGTTCATCGGTACGCCGTAGGGGTAGCCGTCGTCGCCGCATAGCGACAGAACGCCGCGGGGCTCGCGGCGCAGGATCGAAAGACATTCGTCGTCGGTCAGTTGTTGTTTGAATCGGCGCATGGGTCGGAACATAGGGTCATCCTTTCTGACGGTCAGGGCTTTCTTTTCCGTGTCTTTGGTTCGGTTGGAGCGACAGCCGCCGATGGGATCTCAAGAGGCGTTACTGTCGTCGGTTTTTCGTAGAAGGGAGCGGTGGTCGGCTTTTCGGGAGTCGTCGGGGGCTGTGTCGGCGCATCGGTCGGGGGCTGTGTGAACGCGGAGGTATCGATGATCGCGACAGACCAGCCGCCGATATTGTGATTGATGCGCTCAAATTCGTCCGCGTCAACGGTAACGGCGCCCTGTAAGGGATCGGCGATATCGACGGTGCCCGCGTTCCGATCGTAGCCGTAAAGGGTCACGCAGTGTTCGTTATCGTACCAGAAGTAGGTGTCGCCGTTGTATTCATGAGCGTCGTCGGTATACATCGGCTCGTCCATATAGTAGGTCGTCCACATGACGACGGGACAGCCGGCGTCGATGAATTTGTACAGCTCTCTGAGCGGGCTGTGGCTGGTGTTGTAGGCATAGACGGGCGCGCCTGTTTGAGCGACGTAGTTCTCGACGGTCGTGATGATCCCCGGGGGCATGACGCCCGCTCCGTCGTCAGAGAAGGGATCGCCGCAATAGCCCAGAACAAAGTCGTCGTCGTACCGGAGATAGTATTCGGCGACGTCGGTCTTTTCAAGATCCCCGCCCAGCGCGTTGAGCGCGATCGTGAGCGCGACGGATTCGCACCCCGTGGGAAGCTCGGGATACTGCTCCAGCGGATCAACGTCGATCGAGCCGGAGGATCCGGCGTCGGCGGCCAGGATCTTTTCGATATGCTTTTGTATCAACGCGTCTTTTGACGGCGATTCTGTCGGAGAGGCGGAAGCGCTTTGAGAGGCGATCTGATGCTGCATGGCGGCGACAGAATCCGGGTCGCTTGCAGTGGAGTCCGGCTCAGAGGTTGAGGCGGAACAGCCGCACAGTAGTTGCATGAGCATTAACAATGCGAGGAGCAGGGATAGGCTTTGTTTCATGTAACTCTCCTTGGTAGGCTTTTGCACAGTATAACATATTTCGACAGGGATTTCCAGCTTTGCGGCAAAAAAATAACTCCCGAAAATCGGGAGTCGGATGGTAAATGATTACGTTCTTTTCAGCTTGGCGATCGCTGTGGCTTCGAGAGAATCAAAGAGCTTTCGGATCCGCAGCAGTCGGAACAACAGCACGCGCAGATAATCGATCGCGCTGCACAAAAGGTAGATCGCGACGGAGATGCCGAGCGCGCTGAGCAGCATCAGAGGGGTCGACAGCTTTGAGAGCGGCAAAAACGCGGTTTTGAAGATACGCGCGCGGATCAGCGGATGGTCGTGGATCAAGTAGACGCTGAAGGTCATCGGCGTCAAAAAGGCGACGACGCGGGAGATCGGTGATGTTAGCTTTAATCCCCGGAAAAAGAAGAACAAACAGAGCGCGCCGATCCACAGATTGATCGAGTTATAATTGATAAACATCGAATTATAATAGCGGACGTTGTGCATTTTTCGGATCGCGTAGAGCTGTACCAACAGCTTCAGGGCAGTGGATACGGCGGCGGTCAGAAAGAAAGCCAAAAGGAAGCGCCAACGCTTTGTCTTTGAAAAAGGATCATACTTGCGGATATACGCGCCGACAAGATAGAGCACCATCATCCACCACGCGGAGAAACCGCGGTTGACGCCGTAGGAATCAGTGCCTGTCAGATCCGTATAGATCGTGGAAATAATCCCGATGAATACCAACAATGATATCAGGACAAACTTCAAACGGCGGCGGGAAAGATGATCGACGGCTGAATGGAGCAGCGGTCGGAACAGGAACAGTATAAAATAGGAGGAGAAGAACCAATACTTGTGGTTGAGGCTCGGGAGAAAGTATTTCCACAGCTCGGAGGCGGAAACGCTCCCGGGTCGGAACAGAAAGTACAGAAAGGCGACGCCCGCCGAATAGCAAAGCACCGTCAGCCATAATTCGGCAAGGCGGCTATAGCGGGGGCGTGAACCGTAGCCCACATAGCCGGAGATCAGGGCATAGATATTGACCGCGCACATCAGACACAGCTGTGTGAACAGGACGATATCGTAGCCGGGCGTAAAGCGAACGCGCGTCGGCAAAAGGTTCGGATGATGGAGGATATGGTAGAAGATGATCATCAGCATCGACAGGATCCTGAGCAGATCGATCGCATAGTCGCGCTTTGGGTTCAGGGGTCGCAGCTTCATATCCTCACTCCTTTCTTTTGTCGTTACCTCACGATTATATTACATATTATGAATGATGTCAAATAATCATGCCCGAAAAACCACAGAAAAGCGCAGGGTTTTTCTTGACATCCTTGCCGGGATAATTTATGATAAAGCCATAAAGAAACGGAGGAGAAATCATGCAAAACCCCGGACTGTTCAAACGTGCTTTATCAGCGCTGCTGACGGCGGTGATCCTGTTATCCTGCGGACTGATCCCCGCGTACGCTCAGGATACGGATATCGCTGTCGAGCCGATCGAATTCAACAATCCCGACTTCATCCGCGGGATGGATGTTTCCTCCGTGATCTCGCTGGAAAACAGCGGCGTTGTTTTTCGCGATGAAAGCGGCAAGGCACGGGATCTTTTCCGCATCCTAGCCGACCACGGCGTCAACTATATCCGCGTGAGGGTCTGGAACGATCCTTATGACAGCGACGGTAACGGTTACGGCGGCGGCAACAATGACGTCGCAAAGGCGGCGCAGATCGGTAAAAGAGCCGCGAAGTACGGAATGAAGCTTCTGGTGGATCTTCACTACTCCGATTTTTGGGCGGATCCGTCGAAGCAGACCTCTCCCAAAGCGTGGAAGGACATGGCGCTTGAAGGCAGGATCGCGGCGCTGAAGGAATACACGACCGATTCCCTTGAGACGATCCGATCCGCGGGTGCGGATATAGGCATGGTGCAGATCGGCAACGAGATCAACAACGGCGTCGCGGGTGTGACGGATTTCGGGGAGATCCCGAAGGTGCTGAGCGCGGCTTCGGCGGCGGTCAGGGCTTTTGATCCGTCGATCCTGATCGCGGTGCATTTCACCAACCCCGAACAGACCGCGACGACAAAATGGCGCGCCGACTGGCTCGATGAAAACAAAGTCGATTACGATGTGTTTTCGGTGTCTTACTATCCCTACTGGCACGGCAGCCTGACGAATCTGTCACAGGTGTTGGGCTATGTTGCTGACAAATACGGTAAGTACGTCATGGTGGCGGAGACCTCCTATGCCAACACGCTTGAGGATTCCGACGGCCATCCCAACACGGTATCACACACCGCCAATCATACCGGCGACGACCTGTTGTGGGACTTTACCCCGCAGGGTCAGGCGGATGAGGTGCGCGCCGTGATGAACGCAGTGAACAGCGTCGGCGAGAAGGGTCTGGGCGTTTTCTACTGGGAAGGCGCGTGGATCACCGTCGGCGATACGACCGGGCTTGACGGGGATGTATATATGTCGCGGCTGAATGAAAACAGGGCGCTTTGGGAAAAGTACGGCTCGGGCTGGGCAAGCAGCTTTTCCGACGAATATGACCCCGATGACGCGGGTAAATGGTACGGCGGTTCGGCGGTCGATAATCAGGCGTTTTTCAAGCCCGACGGTACGGCTGTCAGCTCGCTGTGGGTATTTGACAGGGTCAAAGAAGAGGCGTATCTGATCGGCGATACCGACCTTGACGGTGAGGTCAGCATCCTTGACGCGACCGCGGTACAGCGGTATCTGGTCGATCTGGTCTATCTGCGTCCTACCGCGCAGAAGGCGGCGGACGCGAATCGCTCCGGCGGGATCGAGATCCTTGACGCGACAAGGATCCAGCGTACCATCGCGGGATATCATGATGAATAACAACAGGACAACCTGTTGATCGATAAAAAACAAAGGAGAATCAAGATGAATCAATCAAGACCTAACAACCAACTCATCAAGGATTATTTCAAAAAACCGACCATGCTGATCCGCGGTATCCTTGAGCTGCTGACGATCGGCGCGGGAATCGCGCTGATAGCGGCATTCGGCAAGCTCACAACGGATCTGGTTCGGATCGTGAATGAGCACTCGAATACCCCTCTATCAACAGACGCTGTTTCAAAGTATCCATTCTTGGGATACACTGTGCCGGTGATTGTAATGCTGCTGACGGCGATCGCATGGTTTATCATTTACGGAAAAAGCCGTTCTGACGCAAGCAGCTCCCGTCCCGACGCGGGCTTCATCATCCTGAATGTCTTTGCGATCATTCGACTGATCGCGGCGATCATCGCGGCGGTCGGCGGGGTCGTTTTCGCTGTTTTCATCTTTATCAAAAAGCCCGCGCAGATGGGCGACGATCCTAAGCGACCGCTGCTCTTGATGATCGGGATGTTTGTTTCCTGTGCGATCATTTTGATCGTTGCGATCGCGTACAAGCTCTTTATCGGCTCGATCAGAAAGACGTCCAAGTACGGCGAGCTGTATCGCTCCGGCGCGAAGTCCACCGGCGTCTTTTCCGTTCTGGCGGCGATCTCGGATGGATTCAGCGTGCTGTCCGCGCTTGCTCTTGTGCTGTTCAACAAGCGTATCTTTGAGGCTGTCGCCGAGAGGACATCTTCCGAGGCGACTCAGGAAGTTTGCCGGCTGTTTGCCGATCGCGGAACCCTGATCGTTCTTGTAATTTTCTTTGGTTTGGTGATTACATTCGTGACTCATATTGTTGACGCCAAGATTGCCCTGGGTTATAACAAACACATCAGGAACGCGGAGACCTACGGCTATCGGGAGAATCGCCCCGGATCGGATGACGAGGACGGCTTTTACGGCGGCGACAGAGAGGATCGCCCGAAAAGAAGATCCGGCTACGGAGATCGGTTCATCGAGGATTGACAGAAGTATTGTATGTAACAGTACCGCCGCGGAGCATGACGCTTCGCGGCGGTTTTGTCAGTATCATTCTTCCATTTGCTTGCCGAGAAAGGCGGCGGCGGATTGGGCGAGCTTGAGTTCGGTTTCGGTGGGCGTCTGGATGCGGTCGCCCTTGAGCATGACGACCGCGCCGGTCACGTCGCCTGCGGCGATGATGGGATAGATGATCGCGGCGGCGTGGTTGAGCCCTTCGACGGGCTGTACCTCATCCACCGAGCTTGGATGGGCGCTGTAGGAGCGGCGGCTTTCCATATAGTTTTCCAGTACCGAGGTGACCCTGCGCTCGAGATACTCGCGCTTGCTCACGCCCGCGGCGGCGATCACATGGTCGCGGTCGCAGACGAGGGTCGGCATCGCGCTGATGCGGGACAGCACATCGGCGTACTGTGCCGCGAATACGGACAGCTCGCCGACCGGCGAATACTTTTTGAAGATGACCTCGCCGTCGGTCGCGGTGTAGATCTCCAGAGGATCGCCCTCGCGGATGCGCAGGGTGCGGCGGATCTCCTTGGGGATGACGACCCTGCCGAGATCGTCGATCCTTCTGACAATTCCTGTTGCTTTCATATCTGAATCTCCTTAATCTTGGTTTACAAAATCTTGCAACCTTATTGTATGCAGGGATGGTTTTTTCATACGAAAACGATCAAGGAAGAATCTGTCAAAATGCTTCATCACTTTTTGCGGATCGATCGGCGGTCGGGTACGGCGGAAAGAGATCGCGGAGAATGCCTTTCGGCGGGCTAAAGAATTGACATCAACAGGGTTTTGTGGTAATCTTAAAAGGATATAAGAGCAACAGAAAAAGCGTGACTTTTTCTGCCGAATGATTTTCAAATTGCAGGTGAATACAATGACACATATTCCGTTTAACGTCCCGCCGTATCTCGGAACAGAGGACAAGTACATTGAGCAGGCGATCAAAAACCGCAAGATCTGCGGCGACGGTGAGTTCACCAAAAGATGTAACGAAAAGCTGGAGGAGCTGACCGGATCCAAAAAAGTTCTGATGACGACCTCCGGTACCTCCGCGCTGGAGATGGCCGCGCTTTTGTGCGATATCAAGCCCGGCGACGAGGTCATCATGCCGTCGTATACCTTTGTATCGACCGCGAACGCCTTTGTGCTCAGAGGCGCGAAGATCGTTTTTGTCGATGTGCGCCCCGATACGATGAATATCGACGAGAAGCTGATCGAGGACGCGATCACCGACAAGACCAAGGTGATCGTACCCGTGCATTACGCGGGCGTCGGCTGTGAGATGGACACCATCTGCGATATCGCGAAAAGACACGGTCTGAAGGTCGTTGAGGACGCGGCGCAGGGCGTGATGGGTTACTATAAAGGCAGGGCGCTGGGCTCGATCGGCGATTTCGGATGCTTCAGCTTCCATGAAACAAAGAACTACAGCATGGGCGAGGGCGGCGCTGTACTCGTCAATCACGAGAAAGACGTCGATCGCGCGGAGATCGTCCGTGAAAAGGGCACCAACCGCTCGCGCTTTTTCCGCGGTCAGGTAGATAAGTATACATGGGTCGACGTGGGCTCGTCGTATTTGCAGAGCGAGCTCAACTGCGCGTACCTCTACGGCCAGATCGAGGATCCGCATATCATCAATAACGACCGCCTCAGAAGCTGGAACCGCTACTATGAACAGCTCTCTCCGCTAAAGGACAAGGGTGTGATCGAGCTGCCCTTCATCCCCGAGGAGTGTACGCATAACGCGCATATGTTTTATATCAAAACCAAGGATCTTGACGAAAGAACCAAGCTGACCGCCTTTTTGAAGGAAAGCGGTATCAGCGCGGTGTTCCACTATATCCCGCTTCATTCCTCGCCCGCCGGCGAACAGTTCGGACGGTTCTTCGGCGAGGATAAGTACACGACAAAAGAGAGCGAAAGACTCTTAAGACTGCCGATGTACTACGGCTTGACGGACGATGAGATCGACATCGTCACAGACAGGATCAATCAATTCTACAAATAACCGTTTTCGGAGGGGTTCTGTGAGCAAACAGGCTAGAACGCTTGACAATCCAAACGGATGGAAGTTTGACATCCGCCAGACCAATATCGCCAAGGGCGTTGCGCTGATCATGCTGTTGTGGCACCATCTGTTTTACAGCAGCGCCGAATACTATCAGCGCTTTACGACGATGCGGCTGTATAAGGGGATCCCGATCGAAAGCACCGTGTCGAATTACTGCAAGGTCTGTGTAGCGGTGTTTTTGCTGCTGAGCGGCTATGGGCTGTATATGAGCTGGCAGAGCTATGAAAAAAAGGTCGTCAAAAGCAAGGGGAAATTCACGATCCTGAGTCAGCTTGTTTTTGTGAAGAACCACCTTTTGAAGCTGATGTTCAGCTTCTGGCTGATCTACATATTGTTCGTACCACTGAGCGTCTTTTTCGGCACGCCGTTCTGGGAGATCTACAAAAACAACTTCTGGTACGGACTGATCGATTTTTTGGGACTGGCGAATCTGTTCAAGACGCCGAGTATCAACGGAACATGGTGGTTCATGAGCGTGATCATCCTGTTCTACCTTCTTTTCCCGCTGATGATGTTCATCGTCAAACGCTCGCCGGGGACGCTGGTCGCGATCGCGGTCTTTCTGACGTTTTCGCCCGTGATCAAGTTTCTCCCGCAGGTCGCGTTTTTCAGCCGCTACTACGCGTGGCTGGTTCCGTTCGCGCTGGGACTGTTTTTCGCGCGGTACGGGCTCTTTGAAAAGATCGCCGGGCTGAACGGGTCGATCCCCAAGGCGTTGATCCTGACGCTCTCGCTTTTGGCGGCGAGCATCGCGCTGCGGCTTTATCTCAGGCACAAGGTGTATCTGGACGGATTCTTCGCGATCGCGGTGATCCTGTTCGCGTATCTGATCCTGTCGCGGGTACCGGTGCTGAGCAAGGTACTCGAGCATCTCGGCAAGCAGAGCGGCGCGATCTTTATGTTCCATACGTTTATCTTCAGCCGCTACTTCAGAGAATTCATCTATTCTCCCAAAAACGCGATACTGATCTTCCTCCTTTTGGCGGTGATCAGTTATTTGATCGCCGTACTGTTACAGTATTTGAGGAAATGGACAAGATATGATAAGCTGGTAAAAATGTTGACGACCCCTAAGCAACAGAAAAAAGCCGCGTGAGCGATCGGGCGGCGCAAGATAAGAAACAGGGTATGAGCATGAAGACTTTTTTGAAAAAGCTATTCGACTGTAAAATCGCGATGGCGGCGATCCTGACGGCGTTGATGGCAGCGCTGCTCTTCGCCATGTACAATCCGATATTCGGCACCAACGACGACTATATCATGTCGACCCTGATCCAGGGCGGCGATGTACACAGCATTTTTCTGAACGTCTTTCTGGTATGGTTCAACGTAACGGCGCAGAACCTGATCCCGAACGTCAATATGTTCATGATCCTGCAGATCGCGAACGCGCTTTTGGCGTTTGTTGTCCTTAACTATGTCTTTATGGCGAAATTCCGCAAAAAGGCGGGCGTTATCATCGCCTTTGTCTTTGATGCGCTGTTCCTCTATATGGGGATCATCGTCGTACAGTGGACGCATACTGCGGCGTTTTTGTGCGCGGCGGGCTTTTCGCTTTTATACTACGCCTTTTTCTGTGAACAGCGAAAGGGCTTCAAGATCTTTCAGATCATCTTTTCCGTGTTTCTGATCACGGTGGGCGGATGCTACCGCTTCATCGTCTTTGAGGTCAGCCTCGGATTCTTTGCGATCCTGTGCGGCTGTCTGTTCCTCGAGAAGGTCCTGGTCGAAAAGGCAAAACAGGGCAAGCTCAAGGAGGCGCTGCTCAGCGGCGTCAAGAGTTTTCTCGGGATCGTGATCAGCGTGGTCGTGATCGTCGGGATGGGCTTTGGTACACGGTTCCTCTCCGAGAAGATGAACGACTCCGAAAGATACCGCGAGTTCAAGACCTTCAACTCGGCGCGCGTCGGCATCAACGACTATAAGGTCGCGCCGTATGAGGGGAACGAGGAAGCCTACAACGCGATCGGGATCAAATCGCAGAACGATATCAATACCATCAGACGGTATTATTATGACAGAGATTTCTTTACTCCCGAACGGCTCAAGGTGATGAAGAAGCTCGCGCAGGAGCAGGGCTTGGGCAAGCAGGGAGTGAAAGCGCTGGTCGTCGCGTGGCTCGACCGCTTTGATAAGGTCCTGCCGTTCCATGTCAGCCACAAGGTCATGGCGATCCTGTTGGCTGTCGGCGGATGTATCGCGGCGGCGCTGCTGTTCATCTTCCGAAACAAGATCAAGCTCCTGTTCCCGATCCTTTTGACGATCTGCTGGGTGATCTTCCAGTATCGCTTTACTCCTGAGAGGGACAACTTCCCGATCTTCGCGCTGACGGTCGTCTTCATCCTGTCATCGTACTTTTTCAACAGATATTACTTTATCACGTGCGCGGCGATCAGCGCGGCGGTCTTCGCGCTGTATGAATACCAATACTTATCCAGGCTGTCATACAGAGTGACGCTGACCTTCTTCCTGCCGGCGCTGGTTTATCTGGTGCTTGCGATGGATGAAAGCAGGTTGAGGGTCTGGTATCGCGATCTGAGCGTTCCGAAGAAGCGCTTCGCCTACGGGGTGATCGCCCTGTTTACGGCGGCGACGATCGTGATGATCGGATATCATAACTATCAGTGGAAGCCCTATACCCGCGAGGTCAAAGAGCCGAACACGAAGATCCAGGACTATATCAAGGCGCATCCATCCGACCTCTATGTCTATAATACGCGTCTGTATACGGCGGTGGATATGAGCCGCGAGAGAGCGCTGCAGATCTCCGACGTTCCGGAGAACGCGATCGTTTTCGCGGACTGGCAGACCTCGTCCTATTACTATGATGATCTTTTGGCGAAACACGGGATCGAAAAGCTGTTTCCCGATATGATCGATGACGAGCATCGGCATTTTGTCATGATGAGAGCACAGATCAAATCGCTGCAGCAGTTCTACAACGAGCATTATGCCAAAGAGGGCGAGAAGATCAAAATGGTTGAAGAAACCGAGAAAGGTTTCAATAAATACTTTGCCGTTTATACGGTCGTGACCGAAAAAGCGGATCAAAAATAACAGCGAAGCAAAGACAGGTGAAACAATATGAGAATTATCGTGACCGGCGGCGCCGGATTTATCGGATCGAATTTCGTTTTCCATATGCTCAAGGAGCATCCCGAGGACAGGATCATCTGCCTCGATAAGCTGACCTACGCGGGCAACCTTTCGACGCTCAAGGGCGTGATGGATCACCCGAATTTCAGATTTGTCAAGGCGGATATCTGTGACAGAGACGCGGTGTACAGGCTCTTTGAGGAAGAGAAGCCCGATGTGGTCGTCAACTTTGCGGCGGAGAGCCATGTTGACCGCTCGATCGAGAACCCCGAGATCTTTTTGCAGACCAACATCCTCGGCACACAGGTATTGATGGACGCCTGTCGCAAGTACGGAATAGAGCGTTATCATCAGGTATCTACCGACGAGGTCTACGGCGATCTTCCGCTCGACAGACCCGACCTCTTCTTCACCGAAGAGACCCCGATCCATACATCAAGTCCCTACAGCTCGTCCAAGGCGGGCGCGGATCTGTTGGTGTTGGCATATCACCGCACCTATGGTTTGCCTGTAACAGTCAGCCGCTGTTCGAATAACTACGGGCCGTATCACTTCCCCGAGAAGCTGATCCCGCTGATGATCGCGAACGCGCTGGCGGACAAGCCGCTGCCTGTTTACGGCAAGGGCGAGAATGTGCGCGATTGGCTGTATGTTGAGGATCACTGCAAGGCGATCGACCTGATCATCCGCAAGGGCAGAGTCGGCGAGGTCTACAACGTCGGCGGACATAACGAGATGGCGAACATCGATATCGTCAAGCTGATCTGTAAGGAGCTCGGCAAGCCCGAGAGTTTGATCACCTACGTCACCGACAGAAAAGGTCATGACCTGAGATACGCAATCGATCCCACCAAGATCCATAACGAGCTTGGATGGCTGCCGGAAACCAAATTTGTGGACGGCATCAAAAAGACGATCAAATGGTATCTCGATAACAAGGAATGGTGGCAGGAGATCATCTCCGGCGAATACCAGAACTACTACGAGAAAATGTACGGCAACAGATAAAAGAATACGGATATCGGGAGCAGTCTTCGGACTGCTCTTTTTTTGCTGTATAAGAAACTGCTCGTTTCTTATACAGTAAAAAACAATTTATAATCCCCGCTCAGTTGCACGCTGCGCGCGCACGAGCGATGGGTATACGAAAGC
>OMTA01000145.1 GCA_900313895.1 uncultured Eubacteriales bacterium
ACGCGTATAAAGCCGCCTGCTCCAAAAAACTGATCCTTCTTCAATATATCGACTCCGTCAAGGGTGCGATACGCCGTCTCGGGATCTCAAAGGACAACCGTATCAACAGCCTCGGCAAGTGTTATATTAAGCATATCTCACGCAAAATAAGCAAGAGAAGGACAATAAAGCCTGTTGATTTTCCCATCGATTTTGTCGTTACATGGGTCGACGGAAACGATATGGAATGGCTCAAGGAAAAGAACCGGTATCTTCATGAATATGATCCGCAGACTAAAAGCGATAATCCGTCTATTCGTTTTCGTGACTGGGACACTCTGCGCTACTGGTTCAGAGCTGTGGAAAAATACGCTCCGTGGGTCAATCGCGTGTACTTTGTGACCTGCGGTCAAACTCCCGACTGGCTGAATACCGAGCATCCGAAGCTGAGGCTCATCGATCACAGCGACTATATCCCCAAAGAATTCCTTCCGACCTTCAACAGCCATGTGATCGAAAACAACCTTTGGAGAATCGAAGAACTAAGCGAGCACTTCATCTACTTCAATGACGATATGTTCTTAGGCAAAGAAGTGCGACCGGAGGATTTCTTTACCAACGGCTTGCCAAAGCTCTGTTCTCTTGCCGTTCCGAGCCGCCCTACCAATAATATGGTATCTTTTCAGCACGTATTATACAATAATCTCGGTGAGATCAACTCTATGTTCGACATGAACAAGGTCATCTCAAAGCACCCCGAAAAATGGCTGAACGATAAATATAACGATTATTTTGAATACAACTCACGAGTATATCGCGACAGGTATTTATCCGGTATGATCTTTACTCATCTTGCTGTTCCGTTTCGCAAGAGCAGTATGCGGGAGGGTTATGAGGCGTTTTATGATAAAATGCATTTGACTTCTACGCATAAATTTCGATCCTTTCAGGATGTGAACCACCAGCTCTTTCAGCTCTGGGAGATGGTCCACGGAACCTTTGAGCCGGTAGGCAGACGCTACTATGGTAAATGGTTGTCGATCGAACCGAAATACATCGAAGAAATTGAGGAACATCTGAGCTTAGATACCAACATCAGCTTCTGTCTGAACGACTCCGAGTCAATTGACGAGGCTATGTTTCCGGAATACAAGAAAAAAATACACAGTTTTCTGGATAAAAAGCCGGGCGAACCTTCGTCGTTCGAAAAGCAGGACTAACGATATCCTATCCCGTGCGGTAATAAATGGTTGATCTGACCGTGGTGCGGATAATCGAGCGCTCGATGATCGGTGATGAATGACTTTACCCTATTACTCTGATGTTACATTGATCCGATGTGTTTTTAAGGTCAATTCTACATATAAATAAGCAACAAACTTTTCGTAGTTTTTGGCTTTCTAAAGCCATTTCCGGTAACCTGTAAACATCAAAATAAACATCAAATCGCTTTTTTGCATAAGAAGAACCGCATGGACTAGTCAAAAAATGGCTTATCCATGCGGTTTTTTGTGGAGTTAGACTTGGAGACATTGCCCTAGCGACCTTGATAGATATAGAAAACAGCACCTCATTCGAGATGCTGTTTGGCAATAGACTGAATGATTGATACAATGCACCCTCTAAGGCGAAAAATGCACCCTCATGCACCCTCTGTCAGTTTCGAATGGCGAATCGACCTCGCCGTGATCTTTCACAATCTCGAATAATGGCTTGTCCAAGCCGTTTCTGAGCGATGAACTATTTGTAGTCTTAGGTCGTTTCTTGCTGTTTATCGTGGCAATAAACAACAAATAAACATCAAAGTATCTGTTCTTTACGGCGAGAGATACACCTTGCTTGATCGTTATACGATGCCTTCGATATCCCGGAGCAGAGCCGGCAGGTCATCTTTCAGAGTATCATAAACGATGCTCAGATCCACTTCGCCATAGTCGTGTACGATCCGATTACGCATACCGCGCATGGCGTGCCACGGGATATCCGCATGTTCTTCTTTGAATTCCGGGGTCAGCCGGTCTGAATTCTCAGAAATCTGTATCAGCCGAAGCATCACCGAGTCCAAAAGGACTTCATCGCTTTCGAACGCTTCTATGGACGCAATCCGATCTGTATGAGCCAGATTAAGGAAATATCCGTTATGATGCGATTCAAATAATAGCGGTCGTCCTTGATATTATCCATAGATCTTCACCCCATCTTTCAGAATCTCATCGAGCAGCGTGTCATTGTTGTTGAGCTGCTCCCGGTTCAAAACGTCTACCTTCTTCTTTAGCTTCTCGCGCAAGGTTTCTACCAAATCATAAAAACGCATACCCGTTTCTTTGGTAGATACCAAGAGGTCGACGTCGCTGGTTTCTTTCGCTTTGCCCTTTGCGTAAGAACCAAACAGATAACAGTAATCTACGTTAAAATGCTCAAACACTCTGCCGCATACATCTTTGATGGTTTCGATACCGAGTACGCCGTGACTCTCATCGATAAAGCCGTATTGTTCGAGCTTCTGCATCATATACGCGTACTTGATCGTGTCGCGCTTTTTGTCATCGTTTTCGTAGTTTTGGTACGTCCGAAGCGGCACGCCCAGATAGGCGGCACTCGCGTTTTGCGTCAAGCCTTTTTGTTTTCTCAATTCTTTCAGCGTCATTTTCATCACCCTTCATTAGTATACTACCACAAAAGGAAGAAATACGCAAGAAGTTTACGCAAAAATTGCGTGTTTTTTCAAAAGATTATACGCAATAATTGCGTGTTATCTATCACTTGTTCAGTGAGCAAGTCCTTATGTACTGCCTGACGTCGGCTCCCTCGTCTAAATAATGCAGGAGGATTTCAGCACAGGCACGGCTGTCGCTGTCAGCCTGATGGTGGTTCAGACAAATGCCGTAATGCTCGCACATATCGTTCAGCTTGTGGCTGACGCCGGGGAGCAGCCGCCTGCCCATCTGAACCGTGCAGATATAGCGCACATACGGCCGCCAGTCGATCCCGTAATCGCGCAGGCACTTCTTCAGCACGCCCATATCGAACACGGCGTTGTGCGCCACGAGCAGACCGCTTGAGAACAGCGGCTCGATCCTTTCCCAAAGCTCCGGGAAGGTCGGCGCGCCTATGACAGTCTCTTCGCTGATACCGGTTAGGCGTGTATTGAAATAATCAAAGGGCTGTTCCGGATCGACGAGAGAAAAATACTCGTTGACGATCATGCCGTCCTCGACCACAGCGATGCCGATGGCGCTCATTCGATTGTTATATCGGTTCGGCGTCTCCACGTCAAACACAATGAATCGCGACATATCCGAACCTCCGTTGAATTCTTCCGTGACGATATGTTCAACCCAATCAGTAAACTCTATTATTGTCTTGGACTACCCACTATGGCAGGTCTTAGTTCTTCAAACACAATTCTATCTCGATTTGTCTGGTCTATAACAAAGTCTTTTCCAAACATATCCACCAAATTGATGACTTTGTTTTCATAATCTCCCTGACTGTGGTAATCGTTGTTGAACAGATCAGTTTCCTTCAATCCGACTGCCCACAGAATATCTTGCGAATTACAACCGGCAAAGCAGTTCATCAGGATCTTGCCGTCCTTTTCGGTGATGCTCAGGCTCTGTTGATTATCTTTGTGACATGGACAGCGCACCATATAGCTGTTTGCGCCGTTCGGCTTCGGGTTGTCAAAATGTCGGATAATTACATCGAGATGCATCACTCCACCTCCCAACACGCGTGTTGTTTTTTCTGCTCTCTGTGTGTTTTGCTTGTCTTCAATCCATTCATCGTACCGTACCTCCATCGAATTCCGAGGCTGACGGCTTGCTAAGATACTCAATCAGCGCGTCGAGGTTGATCAGGTACTTCTTGCCCGCTTTTACGCGCGGGATGATGTTGTTGATGGCGAGCTGACGGATATGATATTCCGTCACGGCGGTGTTTGCATCCATCTTGCGAAGCTCCTCAGCCGCCTCATGCACTGTCCTCATCCGGGGCAGGGGTCTGTTATATTTTGATTGATTGAAGTTTCTGATTTCAGTCATTATTTCCACTCCTTTCGGTGTTCGACTGTAATTGTTGATGTTCTCTCACCTATGATGATAATTCGGGATTAGTTGCATAAAACTATACAACTTTCGGTAAAAATCTTTCGGTGAGAGGTTTACAGCCCCGAGAATCGTGGTATAATGACCTCAGAGCCGTAAATCTGTCCTAGGGTTTGCGCTTTAGCCGCATTTGGTACGCTACTACCTTATGCGGCGCTTTTTTTGCCCCGCCAATGCCGGAGTAATCATACGCGCAGAACTCAGCCACGTTCCATGTGATTTATAGCGACAATGGCGATGGCAGCCATCAGATCCGCCTTCATGTAGTCCGACAATTCATGCCGGAGCATACGGGTCAGAGTGGGCTCACTGACGTGCATTTCATCAGCTAACTCCCACAGACTGACACCCGCGTCCTTAGCTGCCTTGCGGATATCCGCGTTTGCTAACTCACGCATTCTTTCACCTCCTACAATATAAATTAAGGTAATGGACACGGTAGCCAGCCGTGTCTGTTTTCCTTTTCAATGCCTAAGCTGTAGAATGAGAAGGAATGGTCTG
>OMTA01000075.1 GCA_900313895.1 uncultured Eubacteriales bacterium
ATCAAGGATAAAGAAAAAATGACTCCGGCAACCGAAAAAACCGCAGAGGTGACAGAAGAAGTCGCAGAGGAGCCGAAAAAAGAAGAAAAGCCCGAGAAGAAATCGAAGGCTGAGAAGAAGGCAAAGGCGGATAAAAAGACCGCCGAGATCGAAAAGCTCAAGGAGGAGCTGAAAGCGGAAAAGGAAAAGTACGTTCGCCTCTACGCGGAGTACGAAAACTACCGCAAGCGAACCTCCGCCGAAAAGCTGCAGATCTATGACGACGCGACCGCCCACGCGATCACGGAGATCCTGCCGATGGCGGACAGCGTCACACAGGCGCTCAGCCAGTTTGAGGGCAAGGATGTTCCCGAAGAATTCAGCAAGGGCATCGAGCTGATCGCTCAACAGCTGAAAACGAGCTGCGAAAAGCTCAAGGTCGAGCCGTTCTGTGAGGTCGGCGACGAATTCGATCCCGCCCTGCACAACGCGGTCTCGATGACCGAGGACGAGAATCTTCCCCCGAACTCCATCGCCGCTGTTTACCAGAAGGGCTACAAGGTCGGCGACAAGATCATCCGCCACGCGATGGTCGTCGTCGCAAACGCATAAGTTTCAACAATCAATTATTTTACTATAAACTAACAACTAATCACTTATAACTAATTTGGAGGTATTCATTATGGCTAAAACAATCGGTATTGACTTAGGTACTACCAACTCATGTGTCGCAGTAATCGAGGGCGGCGAGCCCGTCGTTATCGCTAACGCGGAAGGCGCGAGAACCACTCCGTCCGTCGTCGCGTTCTCCAAGAACGGCGAAAGACTGGTCGGTCAGGTCGCAAAGCGTCAGGCGATCACCAACCCCGACCGCACCATCTCCTCTATCAAGAGAGAAATGGGCTCCGACTACAAGGTGACCGTAGACGGCAAGGGCTACAGCCCGCAGGAGATCTCCGCGATGATCCTGCAGAAGCTGAAGGCTGATGCGGAGGCATATCTCGGCGAGACCGTTTCAAGCGCGGTCATCACCGTTCCCGCATACTTCACCGACGCACAGCGTCAGGCGACCAAGGACGCGGGCAAGATCGCGGGTCTTGACGTCAAGCGTATCATCAACGAGCCGACAGCCGCGGCGCTCAGCTACGGCGTAGATAAGGAAAACGACCAGAAGGTTCTGGTATACGACCTCGGCGGCGGTACCTTCGACGTATCCATCATCGAGATCGGCGAAGGCGTCCAGGAGGTTCTGGCGACAGCCGGTAACAACCGCCTCGGCGGCGACGATTTTGACCAGCGCATCATCGACTGGATGGTCAGCTCCTTCAAGGCTGAGACCGGCGTAGACCTTTCCGGCGACAAGATGGCGATGCAGAGATTGAAGGAGGCTGCCGAGAAATCCAAGATCGAGCTTTCCGGCGTGACCACCTCCGCTATCAACCTGCCTTTCATCACCGCGGACGCAACCGGCCCCAAGCACCTTGACCTCACTCTGACCAGAGCGAAGTTCAACGAGCTGACAGCCGACCTGGTCGAAAAGACCATGGGTCCCGTCAAGACCGCTCTCAAGGATTCCGGTCTTTCTATCAGCGAGATCAGCAAGGTTCTGATGGTCGGCGGTTCTTCCAGAATCCCCGCTGTTCAGGACGCTGTTAAGGATATCATCGGCAAAGAGCCGTTCAAGGGCATCAACCCCGACGAGTGTGTCGCGATCGGCGCGGCGATCCAGGCGGGCGTCCTCGGCGGCGAGGTCGACGGTCTGCTTCTTCTGGACGTCACTCCGCTGTCACTGGGCGTTGAGACCCTCGGCGGTATCATGACCAAGATCGTTGACAAAAACACCACCATCCCGGTCACCAAGAAGCAGGTCTTCTCCACTGCGGCGGATAACCAGCCTCAGGTTGAGATCAACGTCCTGCAGGGTGAGCGTGAGTTCGCGAGAGATAACAAACAGCTCGGTCTGTTCGCGCTGACCGGTATCGCTCCCGCTCCCAGAGGCGTCCCGCAGATCGAGGTCACCTTCAACATCGACTCTAACGGTATCGTCAACGTATCCGCCAAGGATCTGGGTACCGGCGCAGAGCAGCAGATCACTATCTCGAACTCCGGCAATATGTCGAAGGACGACATCGAGAAGGCTGTCAAGGAAGCGGAACAGCACGCTGCCGAGGATAAGAAGCGCAGAGAAGAGGTCGACACCAAGAACGAGGCCGAGCAGGTCGTCTATCAGGCGGAGAAGCTCGTCTCCGACAGCGGCGACAAGATGGCTGACGGCGACAAGAACGAGATCAACACCAAGGTTCAGGCGACCAAGGACGCGATCGGCAAAAACGATCCCGCCGCGATCAAGACCGCTAAGGACGATCTGATGAAGTCCCTGCAGGATATCGGCGCGAAGCTGTATCAGCAGGCGGCTCAGTCCCAGCAGGCGGCAGGCGCTCAGCCGGGCGCGGATCCGACTCAGGCAGGCCCTCAGGGCGCTCAGCCGGGTAACGACGGCAACGTCTACGACGCTGACTACAAGGACGTCGACTAATTGACAGTTGACAATTGAGGGCGGGCGATGCCCGCACCCGAAATAATAACGCAATATCGGCACGGGGAATGGTGCGCCGTTCCCCGTGCATCCGACGTTGATGATTGATGAATGGTGAACCCGATTCGCTATTCATCAGTTATCAACCATTGAAATCAGGTGACACTATGGCAGATAAAAAAGACTTCTACGAGGTGCTGGGTATCAACAAAGGCGCCTCGGAGGACGAGATCAAAAAAGCATACCGCCAGATGGCGAAAAAATACCATCCCGACCTTCACCCCGACGATAAAGAAGCCGAGGAGAAGATGAAGGAGGTCAACGAGGCGTATGAGATCCTCTCCGATCCCGAGAAAAAGGCGCGTTATGACCAGTTCGGTCATGCGGGTGTCGACCCGAATTACGGCGCGGGCGGCGCTGGATCACCCTTCGGTCAGGATATTGACCTCGGCGATATTTTCAGTAGCTTCTTCGGCGGCTTCGGCGGACGGCGTTCGGCTAACCCCAACGCCCCGCGCAGAGGCTCGGATATTGAGACGACCGTCTACGTTTCCTTTGAGGAAGCGGCAAAGGGCTGCAAAAAGACCGTCCAGTATCAGGCGGTCTCGACCTGTAAGGACTGTAACGGTACGGGCGCGGAGAAGGGCACTTCGCCCAAGACCTGTACCGCCTGCGGAGGCAGAGGTCAGGTGACCATCAACCAGCGCACCCCCTTCGGCACCGTCCAGACTATGCGTACCTGCGACAGCTGTAAGGGTCGCGGCAAGATCGTCGAAAAGCCCTGCCATACCTGTAACGGCAGAGGTCAGGTTCGCCGCAAAAAGACCGTCGAGGTCAACATCCCCGCCGGTATCAACGACGAGCAGGTTTTGAGCGTATCGAACCACGGCAACGCCGGCGTCAACGGAGGCCCCGCGGGCGATCTCCATGTCTATATCGGCATCCGTCCCCATCCCGTGTTCGAGCGCAGAGGCGACGATGTGTGGTGCGAGATCCCGATTACCTTCGCCCAGGCGGCGCTCGGCTCGACCGTCACCGTCCCGACCCTCGACGGCAAGGTCAGCTATGATATCCACGAGGGCACCCAGCCCGGCGATATCTTTAAGCTCAAGGGCAAGGGCGTTCAGCATCTTCGCGGCAGAGGCCGCGGCGACCAGTATGTCAAGGTTGTTATCGAGGTGCCGAAGAACCTCAGCTCGAAGCAGAAGCAGATCATCAAAGAATTTGATGAGAACACTAACGACAAAAACTACGCAAAGCGCAAGAGCTTCAAGGATAAGCTGAAAGGCTTGTTTTAATAAAAAAAGCACCCGTCGGGTGCTTTTTTATGCTTATTAACTTGCGAATTGGTTTGATCGATGTTATACTGAGCAAGAGGTGATTGGATGTCAGAACAATCTTTGAATCTTATGATCGAGAACGCTGCGAGTTCTGTTGAAATGGAAGGATACACGATCGACAAACAGAGCAAAGAATGGTGCAGACAGTTACTCAACAAAGAGATTACCCTTTCGGATTATATCCGTCTGGTAAAAGAAAAAGCAGGAGTTGCGTAATATGTCATACGATATAGAAACGCTTACAGCCGATTGTTATGAAGGCACGACCTGCCTGATCAACAAATTCAATATTCGGGATGAAAAATCACTCGCAAAAGTCGAAGGAGATATCACCTTCGCAAAGGCTGTTGAACTGGAAAATGATCCGATAAAAGGCAACTTTGATACTGCTCATTACAAAAAGATACATCGGTTTTTATTTGAAGATCTGTATGATTGGGCAGGCAAATTCCGAAGAATCAACATTTCAAAAAAGGGAACGCAGTTTACTGACTGTGATAAACTGGAAACGCTGTGTGACAAATTGTTTCAAAGATTGAAATCGTTGAATTATCTGAGCGGACTGCCCTTTTCTGAATTCGTGAGTGAGATCGTAGATGTATATTGTTCTTTGAATATGCTACATCCGTTCCGTGAGGGAAACGGGCGGACACAACGCGTTTTTATCGCGCAGCTGATAAAATATAACGGTTATTCGATCAATTTTTCAGAGATTGACAAAGATTTGTTGATGATTGCTACTATTCAATCATCGCAGGGCGTAACGGATAACTTGAAAATACTTTTTACAAAGGCAATACATGACGCCGATCACTGACTTGGAATATGCGTGGTATGATACAGAAGCAACGAAAAAAGCCAACCTGCATAATGAAGCAGCGGATTTTTTTACAGGCGTGTCAAATAGGTAATATATGAGGGAAAGAAAAATGGACTGGACAGAGATCTCGGTTGAGGTAAAAACAAAGGATATCGACGCGGCGGCGGCGATCGCCAACATGACCGTGCCCTACGGCATTTATATCGAGGATTACTCGGGGCTTGAGGATGAGGTCATGGAGATCGCCCACGTCGATCTGATCGATGAGGAGCTTTTGCAAAAAGACCGCGACGTCGCGAAGATACATATTTATATCGACCCCGAGGATAATATCGAAGAGGCGGTACAGTTTCTCAGGGAGCGTCTGACCGCCGCCGCTATCAAATACAAGATCGACCTGAGCAACGTCAAAGAGGATGACTGGCTCAACAATTGGCGCAAGTTCTTCAAGCCGATGCCCATCGGCGACAGGTTGCTGATCAATCCGTCATGGTATACGGACACCGATCCAAAGGGAAGAGCGGTACTGAATATCGATCCCGGACTTGCGTTCGGAACCGGCAAGCACGAGACCACCCGCCTGTGCCTTGAAACGCTGGAAAGATATATCAAAGGCGGCGAAAAGGTGCTGGACGTCGGCTGCGGCAGCGGCATCCTCGGCATCGCCGCGGTGCTGTTGGGCGCACAGAGCGCCTTCGGCGTCGATATCGATACCACCGCCGTCAAAACCGCGAACGAGAACGCCGTTCTCAATCACGTCGATCAACAATTCTCCGCGATCGCGGGCGATCTGGTTGACAAAGTTCAGGGAAAATATGATATAATTGTTGCAAATATCGTAGCAGATGCTATAATAGCATTGTCGGCGTCCGTCAAAGCATTCATGAAGCCCGACAGCGTTTATATCGTCAGCGGTATCATCGATACCCGCGCGGACGATGTCAAAAACGCGATCGCCGGCAACTTTGATATCATGGAAGAAATCACCATGGGCGGCTGGTACTGTTTTGTATTAAAAGCCGCTGACGATTGATTACGCTGCTGATCAAGATATTTCAATTTTATCGGAGGACATTATGAAAAACACAAAACGAAACATCATCAATCTTGTTTTCTCATCCTTTCTGGTGATCGGTTACATTGTCTGCACCTACTTTTTCTCTAACCTCGCGAGCAAGGTTTCCGGTCTCGGCGGAACGCTGATCCAGGTGCTCATCCTGCTGGTGTTCGGTCTGCTGCTGTTCTACGCGACCCGCGTGGGAGAGGGCAAACAGGTCAAGCGCTTCAGCCTTCCTGTCCTGCTTTTGGTGGATGTACCCTGCCTGTATATCATCGCCGCCGCGCTGATCAAGGCGCTCCCGCTGCACGATCAGCTCGCTCCCGTGAACGGCTCGTTCCCCTTTATCCTGATCCTCGCGACCGTCGCGCTGGGCTACGGCATCCCCTACACCTTCCTCTCCGGCTATGAGCTGAAGACAGACGACGAAGAAGAGGAAGAGATCGAGGCCGAGGCTGAGGAAAAGAAAGAAGCGATCGAAGAAGAATCCGAGCCTGTCAAAGGCGGCATCGCGGAAGAGATCGCCGAGGCTGAAGCGGAGGATGAAAAGGAATCCGACGACGCCGATGAAGAATAATAGTGATAGGGTGAAAGAATAATGAGCGAATGTACCCATGATTGTTCCTCCTGCGGACAGAACTGTTCCGAGAGAACCACACCGCAGGAGCTGCACGAAAAACTCAACGACTTAAGCTCCGTCAAAAAGGTGATCGCAGTCGTATCCGGCAAGGGCGGCGTAGGAAAAAGCCTCGTCACCTCCGCGCTGACGGTCGAGATGAACCGCCGCGGCTACAACGCAGCCGTACTGGACGCGGATATCACCGGCCCCTCGATCCCCAAGGCGTTCGGTATCAACACCCGCG
>OMTA01000062.1 GCA_900313895.1 uncultured Eubacteriales bacterium
TCATATCACCGGTATCGCTCCCAGTTTCTTTAACGTTGACGGCGTGCTGTTCCCCGAATGTGACGAGTACATCTTCACCGAAACGATGCGCGAACGCAAAAAGCAGTTGGAGGATCTCAGCGACGGCTTTATCATCACGCCCGGCGGCGTCGGAACCTTTGATGAATTCTTTGAGATCCTGACCCTCAGACAGCTGAACCGCCATCAAAAGCCGATGGCGATCCTCAACACCGAGGGCTACTATGAATATATGCTCGCTATGATGCAGAACGCGGTGGATCAGCACTTTATGACCCCGCTGAACTTCGATCTGTTTTATGTCAGCGATCGCGTGGGCGACGTTCTGGATTATCTGGAAAATCCCGGCGACGCTTTCCACGGTATCTCCGAGCTGAGAGATCTGAAATAGCGGCGTAACGCTGCAACCTGTTTCGCTTATCAGCGCAGGGGATGTGACAGTAGGATCAAAGCAACATCAATCATCAAAAAAGAGGCTGTTTGTTGACAGCCTCTTACTATTTTATAAACTTTTCAAATACTCGATCAGAGCGGGATAGTTTCCCTGGCGGAAGCGGCTGTAGGGCAGGTTATGGGTGATAAGGTGGTCGGTCACGAGGAAGGTATCGATCCCGAGCTGTTCGCACGGCTCCATGTCCTCGCGCACATCGTTGCCGATCATCAGCGCCTGATGCGGCTTGACATCGAAATCCTCGAGGATCTCCGCGTAATACTGCGTGCTGGGTTTACAGGTCGAGCTGTAGTCGCAGGTCGTCACCAGATCGAACATCGACGCGTTCAGTCCGACCCAGCTCAGGCGTTTGTTGCACGCTTCGATCGGAAACATCGGCATCGTCGCGATCACCGCGTGTTCAGCCTTCTCGCGCATCAGACGGGCGATCTGAGGCGCATAGGGATTCTCGCGCGCGATCTCGCGGACGTTATCAAAGGTCGTTGCGTAGTAGTCGTTCATGACCGCTTCGAGTTGTTCGCGCGTATAGCCCGAAAGCTCGCACGCAACCTCGTAGAACACGTCGATATTCAGCTTTCCGCCTTTGTTGAACACCATCGCGCGGCATCCCTCATTCATCGCGTTCAGGCCGATCGCCTGATTGAGATGATGCTCATAAAACTTTTTGGCGACGTCGCGGAACCAGATATCAACGAATTTTTCCTGTGTATACAGCGGCAACAGGGTGTTGTCGAGATCACACATAATCAGCTTTATCATCATTTTTCACCGCCGCTATTATACAACAAAATCCGATCTTTCTCAATATTAACTTGTAAGTGTAACAAAATTGTGTTATTCTTATGCTGTAAAAACAACCGTTTGGAGGTACTGAAATGAAGCATTTTTCTCCCGCTGATATTCTCCTTCCCAAGAAGGATTTTGAAACATGGTCGGTCGTCGCGTGCGACCAATACACCAGCGAGCCGGATTACTGGCACGACGTTGAAAAAAAGGTCGGCGATAAGCCCTCCGCCCTGCACATCATCCTGCCGGAGATCTATCTCAGCTCCGATAACAGCGCGCGTATCGAAAAGATCAACGCCAATATGCAGGATTATCTCGACGGCGACGTATTTGATCTCTACGAAAACAGCATGATCTATGTCGAGCGTGAATCGAACAACACCGTTCGCAGGGGCGTCGTCGGTATGATCGATCTGGAGGATTACGACTACACCAAGGGCAGTCATGCGCTGATCCGCGCGACCGAGGCAACCGTCCTTGAGCGAATTCCCCCACGCGTACAGATCCGCAAGGACGCGCCGCTGGAGATGCCGCATATCCTGCTGCTCATCGACGATCCCTCACTCTCCGTCATCGAGCCGTTAAGCGATCAAAAAGACGGCTACGATCGCGCGTACAGCTTTGAGCTGATGAAAAAGGGCGGCCATATCGACGGATGGTTCCTGCCAGAAAGCGCGCAGGAGGCGGTACAGAATGCGCTTGAAGCATTGATCGCGGATCAGGACGACAAGCTCCTGTTCGCAGTCGGCGACGGTAACCACAGCCTTGCGACCGCGAAGGAATGCTACAACCTGACAAAGAATCCCTTAGCGCGCTACGCACTGGTGGAGATCGTCAACATCCATGACAGCTCCATCGAGTTTGAGCCGATCTATCGCGTGCTGTTCAACATCGATAAAGAGGACTTCCTCTCGAAGTTCATCGCCCGCACCGAGGCTGAAGGCGGCGATACGACCCAGCGGTTTGAGGTCATCGACAAAAACGGCTCAACGGAGTTGAACGTCAAGGCGACCGCAAAGCTGCCTGTCGGCACCCTGCAGACCTTCATCGACGATTATATGAAGGATCACCCCGAGGTCAGGATCGACTACATCCATGGCACCGACGTCACCCGCAACCTCTGCAAGGAGGACAACACCCTCGGCTTTATCTTTGAGGGCATGGGCAAGGAAGACCTCTTCCCCGCGATCGTCGCGGACGGCTCGCTCCCCAGAAAAACCTTCTCGATGGGTCACGCCGAGGATAAGCGCTTCTATATCGAGGCAAGAAAGATCAAATAATCAAGCTGTTTCCACGCTCCGTAGAGTAAATCTATGGAGCGTTCCTTGCGAATAATTCGGGCGTGGGTTATGATCAACGTGAGGTGATACCTATGAAAAAGCACCGCGGCATAATTTCGCTCGGCGCCGTATTGTCCTTTTGTCTGCTGTTTCCGATTACAGCAAGCGCCAATTCATCGTGGCATTGGATCTCGGCAAAAAAGCCGTATGAGCTTTTATTCATTATTGCACCCCTGACAATCACGGCAGAGTTTGCGGCTATCAATTTTATCCCGCAGATCCGCAGACCAAAGAAGGTACTTTTGGTTGTCGGGGCGGCGAATCTCGCGTCATTCCTCGCGCCTTATCTTCTGCTTCTTTTAGACGATAGGCTTATTTATGATATCCCCTATGAAACGACCGTGCTCACGCTTGGGCAGATATGCGATAGTATTCCGTTTTATAACGTCGGCGTGACCTTTTTAATCATAACATTGTGCGTTGAACTGCCCATCGTATTTTTTGCACTGCAAAATGACTGTGAAAAGAAGCGGCGGCTGCTTTTGACGATCATCGGCGCGAACGTCGTCACGACAGGACTGTGCGCGCTTGCGGAACGACTTTTGTGTTACGGAGAATGGTAGAATGATGACCGCAGAAAAAACCGGACAGTTTATCTGCCAGCTGAGAAAAGAAAAGCATATGACGCAGACAGCGCTTGCCGAACGGCTCAACCTGAGCAACCGCACGGTATCAAAGTGGGAGAATGGAGACGGACTTCCGGATGTGTCCGTCCTGCCGCAGCTTGCGGACGCGCTGGGCGTCACCGTCGACGAGCTGCTGCGCGGCAAGCGCAACAGTCGTCCCGCCGCCGTCGCGGTCACCGAGGTCGCCGATCGCGAGAATATTTGCAATATCTATCGGATCTTATCTGCGATCGCCCTGTTTTTTGCCGTATTTGCCGCCCTGCTTGGCACACTGACGGAGATCTACAGCATCTACGCGTTTCGGATCCTCTTTTACACCCACTGGGAGGTGCTTTTTGCGGCGATCTCGCTGGGCGCATCCGTCGTTGCAGGCGCGCTGTACGCTGTGGGCGTTATCCGGCTGAGCTTAGTGTATGACAAGGCGGAGTGCAGTCGGCTCACCTACCGCCGAACATGGCTGTTAGTACTGATCCTCCTCCCCTTTCCGCTGAGCTTTCTCATGAGGGTCATCTGCGTGTTCCTGCCGGTTTCTTACCAATGGCTTGTCCTCACGACTCTGCTGATCATCACCGCAGCGATCCTACTCATCATTCAACACACGACAAAAAAGAAGATGGATCTGTGAATTATCGGAGTTAACATAATATGTTAGCTCCTTTTTATTGACAAATAGCACTATTCGATATATAATAAGTTAGAAAGTAAGAATTTCTAACTTATACGAGGTGATATTCATGTTAGCTGAATTACGCACAAAATCACAAATCACATTGCCCAAGGATATCGTCAACTCTCTTGGACTATCGGAGGGCGATAAGCTCGATATTTTTGAGCGTGACGGGATCATATATATCCGTCCGGTTGCCGTCTATCCGAAAGCATACGTCGAAACACTGCAAAACGAGATTTCGCAACTCAAAGCAGATATCCGTTCCGGTAAGCAGCCGACCTTTGACAGCATCGATGCGCTGATGAAAAAGCTGGAGGAAGACTGATGTTAAAAATCACCTTCACCGAGCGATTTAAAAAGCATTTTCGCAGCCTGACGGTGAATGAGAAGAAGCTGTTCAAAAACAAGCTGTCGATCTTTTCAGAGAATCCTTTGCACCCCCTCTCTGAGAACAAAACGCATTCAGGGAACAGAGGATTTGTATGAATTCTCGGTCAATATGGATATCCGTGTCATCTGGTTTTATGAGGGCGATTCTCTGGTCGCGCTGGTCGATATCGGGCACCATGATATTCTTAACAAATACTAAACTGATAAAAGCGGTACTGCAAATCCAAATGCAGCACCGCTTTTATGGTTATCTCAGATTTTCCAGGATTCCTGCTGTTCCTTTTCCTTCGGCTTTTTGACAAAGTGAAAGATGATCAGGAACATAATCAGAAAGGCAATTCCGTTGCCGATCCAGACCGCGGGGGTATTCCACTCCCATTTGACGATCTGATTGGTCACCACCGAGGTCTGGTACCAGATCGTCAGGGCGATCACGATACCGAGCAGCACGCAGGTGATGCCGAAGGAGATCAACAGCGCCTTCCACTGGATCTTACTCTTTTTTTCTGTCTTCTTACTCATCCGTAACCCTTCTCTGCTTCATTTGTCCCACATGATACCACAATCAGGGGATGATTTCAACCAACAAAATGTGAATTATGTGTTGAACATACTGAACATCCTGCCGAAGTTTTCGAACGCCGCCTCGGAGCCGCCGACATAGTTGCCGGGATAATAGTAGGAATAGACCAGTCCGATATTAATGAACAGGCAGGCGAACATGGCGATCAGGAGAAGGTGTTCGTAGATCTTCTTCGCCTCTTTTGTCTTTAGGTTGCGATAGAACAGGAACATCACGAAGAACGCGCAGACGAGCATCTCCCACGCAAAGTCCATCATATAGCGCACGCCGTAGCCGCTCTCCCAGATAGAGGCGATCACCACAAACGGCGCGATAAAGGCGACCGCGCAGAACAGTACCGCGACGCGAATACGCTTTTCTTTTCTGACATACTTTAACGCGAACGGAGCGCCGAAAAGGAAGAACATCGGCAGGGCGCGATACAACAGTCCCGCACCGTTGTTGGTCGCGACAAAATAGTAGCCGTTGACGCCGAGGGTCGAGAGGGTCGTCTGTACATAGGGGAATTCGCCCGAGAATGACGGCGGGGCGAGCAGGTAGTCGAAGAAGCCGATCGCCGAAAGCTGGGTATGGAATTCCGTATGGGTAAAGTCGTTGATGGTCAGCGAGTAGGCGATTCCGAAATCGGTGAACGATCCGAATCGCGCGTGGTTATAGAGCATCTGCGCGCCGCCGATCACGATGAACGGCAAAAGAGCGCACAAAAGATATTTGATATAAAGGGATTTGGCGCTTTGCGTCCGCCTGAGCTTCAGGACGCCCATGACGATGAACACCACCGCGACGACGCACCATCCGGCGGTCGTGGGACGACAGGTCACGGCGATTGCGAGGAACAGGGAGCTGAGCGCCGCCATGACGGGTCTCACAGGCTCTTTGTCGCTGCCGATGACGTTGGATGAAACGAGGAAATACGCGCCCAGAACCGTGAAACAGAAGCCCGAGCTTTGGGCGATCTCATAGAAGTTCGCCATCACCGTGCAGTACCAGATCCCGCACGCGGCATAGACCATCACGAGCGCCGCCGTGTACATCGAGAGCGGGATATCGCGGAACAGCTTTTTCATCAGCTTATAGAAGGTCATGCCGAGGAAGATCAGCGCGATCGTATTGAACAGCAGTACGCCAACCAGGCTCTCGAGATAATGTCCCGTGATCATATGGAACGGCATATATAAGAGGATGACGGGCCCGATGCCGTAATAGGAATAGTACTTGCCGTTGTACAGGACATGATCCCACTTGGCGCTGACGTTCTGCTCGGAACGCGCCGACCAGTCGTAGGGATTCTCCATATCGAGGAGCTGCTGCGAAGGCGTATCGTTGAGCTCGACCTTGCCTTTTTCGAGCGCGTCCACCAGCTCCTGGGTGATCTGGTTGCCGGTATCCATCTTGAAATCCGTTTCGGGATGGAGGTTGACCGAGGAGAGGACATAGGACAGGATCACGACGCAGATGATCAGAACGGCGGTGACCGCCTTTGTGACCTTGAGCTGTTTGCCGAGCGGCTTGCGGAAATTGACAGATCGTTTGAACGCCCATACAAAGGCGATGCCCAATAGGATCATCGCAAAGCGCAGATAGGAGAAGCTCGCGGGATAGTCGGCGTTGAGCGTGATGCCGCGCAGGGTCGCGTGGTTTTCACCCGGATCTGTCAGGTTGATGCGGAGATTGCCTACCTTGCCGGAAAAATCGCAGACGATATATTGTGTTGCGTCGATATCGTTGAAAACAGACCCTTTGACCAGTCCCGAACGCATATAGTAGGAGGCGTTGGTCTCATCGGTGAAATCGATGGAATAGTCCGTTTTGTAAGCGGTACCGGTGACGTCGAGCTTGATGACGCCGATCTTTTGATCAAGACCGGTAAATTCGATCGAGGCGTTTTGATCGGTAGTGATATAGCCGTCGCCGGAGAGGGTCATGCCGCTGACGGAATCCGCCTGCTCGATATTGAGCGACGCCTCCTCGTAGCCGCCCTTCCAGAGATGGTAGCTGTTGAAATTGAAGCAGACCGCCTCTAAGATCAGCACGAAAGCGATCGCCTTCGCCATGAAGCCGACGAATCGGGAAAAGCCCTCCTGCTTGATACGAGGCGCGAGGATCGAGAGCCCGAGGCTTGCCGCGGAAAAGATCGCGACGCCGATACACAGGGGCATCAGATACGATTCCGCGATCCCCGCGACGATTGCGAAGATGACCGTCACCGCGCAGGTCGCGTATCGGATAAGGCGGGAATATTTGCGCTCTTTGAGTACGCCCGTCACGGCTAACGCCAACAGGGATATGAGCGACAAAATGAAAACGATTTTCATGAGTTCCTCCTCTGATCGATAAGCATCTCGGGATGCAATCTTGCGTAATGAAAAATATACTGCTGGGCGATGCCCGCGTATGCGCCGAACGCCGACGGATCCATGCCGTCAAACAGGGTTGCCATCGCGCGCTTCATCCAGACGTCCAGCGGAAAGCCTTCGAGCCGATGCAGACCGTAGAGCAGCACACAGTCGGCGACCTTGATCCCGACGCCGGTGATCCGCATGAGGGAGGCGCGCGCCTCGTCATATGGCAGCTCCCGGAGTGTTTCCAACTCGACCGTACCGTCGGCGACCTTTTTCGCCGCGTCGATGATATAGCGATGGCGAAATCCCGCGCGGATCGGCATAAGATCATCGGGCGTCAGCACCGCGAGGCGCTGTGCGGTCGGAAAAGCGTAAGCCCCTTCGCCGATCGGCTCGCCGAAGGATAGGCACAGGCGATCGACAATGCCCGTGATCCGCTTGATATTGTTGTTCTGTGAGATGATGAAGCTGATCAGCGCTTC
>OMTA01000232.1 GCA_900313895.1 uncultured Eubacteriales bacterium
ACTGGTCGGGCGTCAGCGCAGTCGCGAGGTTATGATGCGGCTCGATCCTGCCCTTTTTGAAATCGCCGAGCTTCATGCCCGCGCGCAGGATGTTCATGCCGCTCAGATCGGGCAGCAGCTCAACATCCGGGAGATTCAGGATACGGTCGTCGATCACGTGGTAGTGACGGAACGCGGGATTACGCAGGATATCGGCGATGAAGGCGTCGATCTGCTGGCGTTCGTCCTTTGTAGGCTCTATATAGGTATACGGCTTGCCCTTGTAGGGCTTGCCGCCTTTTTTTCTGAATTTCGCGACAAAATGTCCCTCGCCGCCGTTGTAGGGGAACACCCTGCGGCAAAGCTCCATGCCACCCCCGAACCGCGAAGGCTCGCCGAATTTGCAGCCGGTATCGATCAGCTCAAACTCGGGATGGTTTTGGAGAAAATCTTCCACCACGCCCTCGTTCTCGTCGCGGGAGAAGGTACAGGTGGAGTATACCATCACGCCGTCGGGCGCGACAGCCATCGCGGAAACGTCGAGGATCATCTTCTGCCGTTCGGCGCAGGAGCGGGAATGTTCGGGCGACCATTCAAAGATAGCGTCCTTGTCCTTGCGGAACATCCCTTTTTTGACGCCCATGCGCTCGATATTCGACAGCAGGATGTGGGCGCGGGGACGGATGACCTCGTTCGCCCATAACAGTCCCGTACCACAGAGGCGCGCAGCAATCTGGGTGCTTTTTCCACCCGGAGCGGCGCACATATCCAGCACCTTGTCGCCGGGACGTACACCCAGCGCGGTCACGGCGGACATGGCGGACGGTTCCTGCACATAGAACGCGCCGGCGTGATGCAGCGGATGCTTGCCGAGCTTTTCCGCGCTGACGTAGAAGCCGTCCTCGAAAAAAGGCGTGACTTCTCCCGCGAAAGGCAGGAGCGGAAGCAGCTCCTCCGGCGACATTTTGAGGGTGTTGACGCGGATGCCGCGATAGGGTTCTTTGTCGACGGTCTCGAGGTATTTGTCGAAATCCTCGCCGAGCAGATCCTTCATCCTCTCAAAAAACGCATTCATCATCATAATCACATCACTTTCGGTGCATAATAGTATTACTCTCACAAAAGGAGGTAATCGCGTGAGCAAGAACAAAAAGCAGAATCAGTCGCAGAACAATTCTCAGAATCAGAACAAGAACAACACAAACAACGCGCAGAATTGTCCGCAGAACGATTCCAAGAACAACGCGAAAGATCAGAACAGTAAAGACTGTGACTAAGAGCGGCTTGTCCGCTCTACATAGTTTAGTTCGTGGTAGGGACGATCATCGATCGTCCGATTCTTTAATGAAAGATGCTGTATAAAGACAAAGCAATCCCTCCGTAGGGAACGGCGCATGCGACATACCATATATCGACCTCTACGGACGAGCAATGCTCGTCCCTACGATGCGTAGAATCAATACCCCAGCTCTTCGCCAACGATAATGACCTTGATCCTGTCCTTGTGGCGCTGTTTTGCCGAGATGACATAGTTACAGCAGATACGTCCCTCACTGCGGCAGCCGTCGCACATATAGGTCGCGTCTCTGCCGATAGACAGACACTCGCCCGCGTTGGCGCAATAGGTTTCGCAGTTCAGGCGCTTGGTATTTTTCGGAGAAGCGACCGCCTTGACACGGTAGGTCGCCTCGTCCAGATCCTTGACAATCTTATTGTAGCCGCAGATCAGGATGACCTGCTTCGGGCCATAGAGAAAAGCAGATACACGGTTGGAGTTGCCGTCAACATTATAGAGTAATCCGCCCTCGGTCACGGCGTTGGAGCTGCCGAGATAGGTATCCGCAAAGTATGCCTCGCGGTAGACCTTATCGATCTCCTCGGGGGTCTTTGCCTTGGAGCGGTCGATATAGTTATAGGCGCCGCTGTTCAGCAGCTCGATCGCGCCGCACTCCTTGAGTGTTTCGGAGCCGCCGTGGGTGACAGTCTCTCCCTCTTTCATCAGCGTTTTCAAAAGCGGTACGACCTCATCCTTGGTCTCGACATAATATGCCGCCATGTTATTCATTTTCAGTTTTGTCATCGTCAGATCGATGATGCGCTTGTCCATTGTTTCCATCATAACACTTCCCCTTCGATATTTCGGCAGCAGACCGTGCGTTATTGCCACCCTTCCGCCATCTGCCGATAGATAGTGATATTATAACACACAGCCCGCATTTGTTGCAAGATACTTTCACAAATTTTCTCTACAAATCGACAAAGGGTACGCCCAAAATTGCGGCGATGCTCTGCGCGAGATTTCTGCCGATCGCGCCGATGTTCTCCTGGATCCACTCCGCGTCGGCGAGGTTGTCGTGGTAGGCGGTCTCGATCAGCACGGCGGGCGCTTTGGTACGCCTGAGCTCCGCGAGCGCTGAGGAAGCGACCGTTTTGACCCTGTCCGGCAAGGGATAGATATCCCGGTAGTTCTCGGCGATGATCTCTGCGGCACGTTTTCCTTTGGCGCCGGTCGGGTAATAGTAGACGTCCGTTCCGCGGATGTTTCCGCTGTTCTGCGAGCCGGCGGCGTTGGAATGGATCGCGAGGTGCAGGTCATAGTTGCCGGCATTAGACTCTGCGATCGCCTGCGACAAGGTCTGGGTCGGCGTATTGCGCCCATAGGTGATACCCGACGCGGTCAGGTACGGCTCGATCGCGTCGGCGACAAGGTTCATGAAGTACTCCTCGTTCCCCCCGTTGACATAGGGATTCCACTCCTGCAGCGACGGACTCAAAAAGACTGACGGCATAAAAATCACTCCCGTTATTTTGCTAACAAAATATATTCAAAAAATTCACAGTATATTCCTCACGGGAAATTTAACATCACGGTTCTATGCTATGATTCATGTAATCTCTTATTGGAGAAAATTCACCACATAATAAGGAGGAAAAGTATTATGAAAAAGTGGGTTTGTCCCGTATGCGGATATGTACACGAAGGTCCCGAGCCGCCTGAAAAGTGCCCTGTATGTAAGGTGCCCGGCTCAAAATTCAACGAGGTCACCGAGGATGCGGGTTTTGCCGTAGAGCACGTCTTAGGCGTTGCGGCTGACGCTCCCGAGGATATCAAGGCTGATCTGCGCTCGAATTTCGAGGGCGAATGCAGCGAGGTAGGTATGTACCTTGCGATGGCGCGTGTCGCTGACAGAGAGGGTTATCCCGAGATCTCCGCGGCGTTCACCAAGTACGCTTTTGAGGAAGCGGAGCACGCTGCGAAGTTCGCGGAGCTTCTGGGCGAGGTTCTCACCGACAGCTCCAAGAAGAATCTTGAGATGCGTGTAGAGGCTGAGACCGGCGCTTGCGCAGGCAAGCAGGATCTTTGACGCGATCCACGACACCGTTCACGAGATGGCTCGTGACGAGGCACGACACGGCGCAGGCTTCAAGGGTCTTCTGAAGAGATACTTCGGCTAAGCAGCGTGACGCTACACCCGAGTACATCAACGGCGGGTCGAAATACAGAATCATCAGCATGGAGGGAGAGGAATTATCCTTTCCCTCTTTATTTCTGCTTTTTTGTATGTTATAATAAGGAAAAACGGCGGAGGTAAGCGTATGGCACCAAATGAAACAACGAAGCATGATCAGCGAAAAGCCCCGGCGGGCAATCAGCTCTTACATAAGGTGAAGCTCACTCTTGTGTTGCGGCAGCTGATAAAACGCGTCGCAAAGCAGAGATCCGGTTCCGCTTCAATATTGATCGGATCGTTGAAAAAGCGCGGCGTCAAGGCTGCACGTCGTTTGATCCTCAACGTCAACAACATCTTCGTTTGGATCGCAAAGACCAAAGCCGACGCTGAAAAAGCGAAAGCGGTAACGCCGAAGAAGGAAAAAGGAGCGGAAAAGAAGATGACCTACGATAAGATGAAAGATGACTTTATGGCGCTCAAGCGACACTTCAAGCTCAATGATTACCGCCTGCTGGCGGAGTGTATCTATTCTGCGAGGTTTCTGACAGAAGGTCAGGCAAAGCGGCTGATCAACGCGATATGCGGAGCAGTCGACGAAGAGCAGGCGCAAGCGATCAAATACGACGCGCTTCTGACCGATCGCATAAAAGCAGATAACCAAAGCGTTCTTTTCAATATCGCCGCGATCATCGAGGCGATGAGCGCCAGGATCGAGGGGCAACCTCACGTCCCCGAAAAAATCAGCTTTCGGTATCTCAGACCCGTCATCAACGAGACCTCGATGCAGGCGGAGCTTAGAAAGGATGACCGCCTCGTCGTCAGTCCGTTCAAGCTGATGATCAACGACGGCAACTACTACCTGCTGGCGTTTGATAATGACAGCCGACGGATGCGGACATATCGCGTTGAGCGCATGGAAGAGATCGAGCGTACAGGGTACGCGAGAGAGGGCGAGGATATCTTCCGCAGGATCGATCTGAAAAAATACGCAGAGCGCGTCTTTTCGATGAACAGCGGTCGCACGGAGCAGGTCCCGCTGTGCTTCACCAACGATCTTCTGGATGCTGTGATCAAGCGCTTCGGCACATCCGGCGCGAGCTACAAAAAATCGGACGATACGCATTTCACCGTAACGGCGAACGTCGATATCAGCGATCGGTTTTTCGGTTGGCTGATGGGCTTCGGCGATCAGGTAAAGATCGTTGCGCCTGCGTCGATCGCGAGTGAATTCACCGACCGGCTGGACGGGATCAGAAAGCTGTATTGATCCATAGCGATTTCAAAGACGGGTAAAAAAACAACAACGATAGTATAGAGGGAAAGGAGCGATCCTTTCCCTCTTTTTTGCGCTGACTTAATGAAAACAAAAAGGATTTGCCGCGGGAGTCTCCTTTTCGGCAAATCCTTTTATTGATGGGTTCTGAGCGTTTTCTTTGTGGTGATGATGATCTCCTTGAAGATCTGCTTTTCGCTCGGCGTACAATCCTCCAGCAGCTCCGCGATATCGCTGTCAAGGTGGGCGCTTCTGACAGGCAGGCTGTCCGCCAGAAGATCATCCACCCCGATATTCAGCACGTTGCACAGCTTGATCAGGGTTTTCAGCGAGGGCATATGCGTACCGTTTTCCAGATGTGATACAGAGCTGGTCGCCGTATCGATCCTCTCAGCCAGCGCTTCCTGGGTCAGATGGTTCTTCACCCTGAATTGTCTGAGCCTTCTTCCGAAGCCTTGTTCATCAAATTGCAAATTCTCCGACTCCCTTCCGTATAATTCTTCTATGTAGTTTTATTTTACGGCATTATGTGCTATAGTATGAATAAAGTATACCGCATAATATGCTGAATAATAAATTTTTTCAAAAAATAAAACCTTGACCCCTCTTCTCTCGTCTAAGAAGCAGAAGGGAGAGAAAAGCATGAAGAACACTGAGATCAAGGAGCTTTATCACAAGCTGATCACACAGCACGGACTTCCGCCGCCTCAGGCGAGGGAGATCATCTGCGAGATCCGCAGGATCCTGATAAAACATGACCGATGTAAAGTAGACAGTATCAATCCCGGGGACTTCCCCGCAGCAAAGAAAGGAAATGACCCATGAAAAAAGCATTAACGCACAAAATGATCTGCCTCCTTCTGGTCGTCATCACGGCGACGGTCGGCATCCCTCTCAAGGGCTCTGCGGAAAAGCAGACTGCCGATGAAGTTGTGATCTGTCAGAGCGAAGAGGACTACTACACAGCCTACAGCCGCTTTCTGAGCAGCAGCGAGCTATCCGACCGATACGAGATCGATATAGCGGATGGCGTCGTCTGTAACGAATCGGGCGAGACCGTCAAAATATACGACGACACGATCGATGAAGCGCTCGAAGCGGACAATACAAAACAAGCCGAAAAAATACTGGAGGAAAACAGCTACGACGTCATTGAGAGCACCCGCAACACGGTCGTGGTCGAGGACGATTTTCAGACGATGCGACTGATCGTCAAAGCGCCCGTGCTCCTTGATACCATGGGCGCAGAGAAAGCGATCGGCTACCATGGCGAATATATCCTTAGTTACGCATCCAGAGAGGACGCGATCAGCGCCTACGAGGTTTTCAGCCGTCAGCCGGACTGTACCGTTACACCGGACGTCGTGATGAGCATCGACGATGACGAGG
>OMTA01000010.1 GCA_900313895.1 uncultured Eubacteriales bacterium
TTGTCTGACCGCGGCAAAACCACAGCGAACCCTGACGGGTTCGCGAGGATTTTAACAATGGGCAGGCGGAAATATGCCCGTCAAAACCACGGTTCGGATATCTACAGTCACCCTGAAGAAGAATTCAAAAAGACCTACGGCGTAGACAGCCTGAAGGTCGAATACTGAGGCGACGATGGAAGAAAAAGCAAACTACACCTATCTGTTGCGGTGCGCCGACGACAGCTATTACTGCGGCTGGACGAACGATATCGACAGACGACTTGCCGCCCATAACGCGGGGACGGCTTCCAAATATACCCGCTCCCGCCGTCCGGTGGAGTTGGTTTACTATGAAGCGTTCGCGACAAAGCAGGAGGCGATGAGCCGCGAATATCATATCAAGCGGCTCTCGCGGGAGGAAAAGCTGGAGCTGATCCGGCAGAAAAAAGGCGGTGAAGGAGTATGAGGGATTTTATGATCAACAGCAAAGCCGATCTGATCGACGCGATCAACGAGTTCGGCTTTCTGCCGTTTTTCGAGAATTCGATCGAGGGCTTTTCGATCGAGGAACATACCGCGCCCGATTGTTGGTATGATCATACGACAGGCAGCTGGCCTGTGTGGGAGTGGAAAGGCCCCGTGATCCGCGAGACCGGCTGCGCCTACGGCAAGTTCTTTGAGAAAAAGGCGTGTTATATCAGCAGGGAATGGTTTCCGGATTTTGCCAACTATCGCCGCGACGGATATGATTTTGACGCGCGGTATGACGACGGACTCGCGCCGCTGAAGGATAAACAGCTGTATGACCTGATCGAAAAGAATGCGCCTATCCTGTCCAAGGAGCTGAAAAAGCGCGGCGACTATCGCAAGGGCGGCGTCAAGGGCTTTGATACAATGATCAATCGGCTGCAAAGTCAGTGCTATGTGCTGATCGATGTTTTTATCTATATGAAGGATCGGTTCGGCAACCCTTACGGTTGGGGCGTCGCGGAGTATTCGACGCCCGAGGTGATGATGGGCGCAGGGTTTACGGACGCGGTTTACCGAAGGGCGCCCGAGGAATCCTATGAGCGGATCCTCGATCATTTCACCGGACTGTTTCCGAAAACGGATATTAGTACGATACGAAAGTTTTTGAAATAATATAACAGATGAAGAAAAGGACCGGCTCTGTGAGTCGGTCCCTCGTCGTTTTTTGGGAGATTTGTTTGTGAGAGAACAGGATATTACGGATGCTCCGGAGGATCGGGCGGTTGAGGCTGACCCTCACCGTTTCCGTTTTGCTCCTGCGCTGCCATCGCGGCCTCTTCGTCGGAGATGGATACCGCCATGCGGTCATCCGTTCCGATGAGCAGGAAGCAGTCGAGCAATTCGCCCTCGCCGTTCTTGCGCATATTGATCAAGTACTCGGGTAGATCGATATCCGACCTGTCGAGCTCGATATCGCCGAGCGGCGTTCCGGGCGCGTAAAGTCTGATCTTGTTATCCGCCTTGGCGTTCAGCCCGTAGCCATAGACATACTTGACGGTTTTATCGCCGTCCTTTTCGGAGGTCTCGGGCTTGTGATCGTATTTGACGTCTTTGAGATAGAAGTAGTAGCTTCCGTCGGTATCAAGGTAGATCTTTTTGTCGCGGATGCCGGCTGTCCAGTTGCTCGTTTCCTCGATGATCGTATCGTCATCGGATCCCGTATTATTGAAATAGGTGCCTTTGATCACGCCGTTGTCGGAGATCTCCATCGTAACATGGAAGAAAAACGCGCTCGACATCTCGTCGCCGGGGCGCACTCCGTGGGAGACAAAGTGCCTTGGATAATCGGAGAACGCCTGATAGAAGTCAAGCTCCTCCGGCTTGTCGCTGTCGGTTTTTTGTTTGTTATCCTTGCTTTCGGACGGTATCGTCGCAGCGAAGGTGGTGGGAGGAGGCGGCGGAGCAGGCTGGGTCGGAGCGACTCTTTCATCCGGATCCGAAGGCGTCGGGGGCTCGGGCGGTCGTCTGGAGGCAAACATGACGACGGCTGCCGAAAAAACAAACAGGATCACGAAAAATACGATCAGCATATTCTTTCTGTTCATATGTTCCCCCTTAAAATCCCTTATCAATACCATCTTAGCATATCAATATCACAAAATCAATAAAAATTCAACAAGAAATGGATTTTTGAAAAGAAAGAACAACAAACGTCCGTGATTGCTTTGTGGAAAAATATACTGAAAATTATACAAAATTTCGATTTGATTCCGCTGTTTTTATTGACAATAGTGCAAGTTTATGTTACCTTATACAATAAGTAAATAGGCGTATATCATATGTTTACAGGGATGCAAAAAATATACGGAAACGCTGAATGAGCGATCATCATTTTTCCGATGTACCGATGACGATATCGTGTTTCCGATTCTCTCCGTAAAGGGAACAAATGACTAATATCAAGAAGATCATCCGCTATCTGAAGCCGTACAGGGGAATGGCGCTGCTGTCGGTCATCCTGATGATCGTCGAGGTGGCGTCCAATGTACTTCAGCCGAAGTACATGGAACAGATCGTGGATGACGGTGTTCTTCAAATGAATATCGATGTAGTGGTTCACGCGGGCATCATGATGCTGGTTGTCGCGCTGGTCGGCGGCGTCGGGGGCTTTATTTCCTGCGTGTTTTCCAATATCTATTCCCAGCGCTTCGGCAACGATCTGAGAAAATCACTGTTCAAAAAGGTGATGTCGCTGTCGAGAGAGCAGAGCGACGTCGTTACCTCCGGCTCGCTGATCACCCGCATGACCGGCGACACCAAGGTCGTCACCGAGTTTTCATCGGCTGTCATCCAGATGGTCATAAAGCCCTTGATGCTCTTTATCTTCGGCATCATCATGGTGGTATCCATCGACCCTGTCTACGGTATCGTGCTGCTTGTATCGCTTCCGCTGCAGATCGGCTTGATGATCTTCTTCATCAAGCGTTCGGCATCGGTTTTCAGAGTGATCCAGAGGATGGTCGACAAGCTGAATATGTCGGCGATCCATATCGTTACCAATAACCGTCTGATCAAAGCCTATGTAAAAGAAGATTATGAGACCGCCCGCTTTGACAGACAGAATATCGACCTCACCGCGACGGTGATGAAGGTACAGCTGTTTATGGCGATCCTCAACCCGCTCGTCATGCTGATACTCAACGGTGTGGTCCTCGCGGTCATCTATATCGGCGGGCTGCAGGTAGAGGCGGGCGCGATCCAAATCGGCTCTATCATGGCGGCGATCAGCTATTCGCAGCAGATATTGATGTCGATGATGACGATGGGCGGTATTTTTCAGTATATCTCACGCTCCAAGGTCTCGGCAGACAGGATCTGTGAGATCATGGACATGGAGCCTTGCGTCAAGTCGGGAGACCGTGAGCTTGACAAGGCGATCGAAACGATCGAATTTGACGACGTTACGTTCCGCTATCCGCGCAGCAAGGATTCGCGATATCCCGCGATCGATCATCTGTCGCTGAAGATCAAACGCGGCGAGTGTATCGGGATCCTCGGCGCTACCGGCGCGGGGAAAAGCACGCTTGTCAGCCTGTTGATCCGCGCCTATGATACCGACGCGGGCGAAATCAGGATCAACGGCGAAAACCTCCGCGCGTATCGGACGGGTTCACTGAGCGATCGGATCCTTCCTGTCTTTCAGAACAGCGATATTTTTCCGACGACCCTGAAAGAAAACATCACCGCGGGCTGTACAGATTATTCCGAAGCGGCGTTCGAAAAGGCGGTCAGGGTCGCGTGTGTAGACGAGATCGCCGGGGATCTCGCGTTCGGCTATGATACACAGATTGCGGAACGCGGCAACACCCTTTCCGGCGGACAAAAACAGCGTGTCGCGATCGCGCGCGCACTGCTCAGAAAGCCGTCTGTCCTGATACTGGACGATTGTACCTCAAGCCTCGATATGACGACGGAACACAAGGTCCTGGAAGGGATCCGTACAGAGTATACGGATCTGACGTCGGTCATCATTTCCCAGCGCATCTCCTGCGTAGAGAATACGGACAGGGTCATCGTCATGAACAGAGGCAAAGTTGACGCGCAGGGAAGCCCCGCCGCGCTTCTCAGGGATTCGGCGCAGTACCGGTTCATCGATCGGTCGCAGCGCCTTGAAGGGGGTGAGGCGCGTGAATAATATGATGCCCCCGCAGCAGGTCGAAAGAGAAGCGCCCCGCAGCGCCGCGAAAATCATCAAACGCCTGCTCAGTTATTTCAAAAAAAGCCGCGCGCTGATCCTGTGGATGCTGGGACTGCTGACGGCTTCAACGCTGCTCAATCTGTTGATCCCGGATCTCATCAGCAGGGCGATCGATACCCTTGACTTATCACAAGGCAGGCTCTCGGTCGATTGGGATCATCTGTATCTGATACTGGCGATCCTGCTCGCCGTATTTATATTTTCCTCGTTGTTCAGTTATCTTCAGGGAAGGCTTGCCGCTAAGCTCACCCGTACCACAACGCTGGACATCCGAAAAAATGTTTCGGAAAAACTCATCCGACTGCCGATCGGCTTCTTTGATACCCATCGCGGCGGGGATATGACCGCCCGCCTGACCAACGATATCGATAACATCGCCACCCTCATCAGTCAGGCGATCGGTACCGTGTTGTCCGCGGCGATCATCATCGTCGGCTGTGTGGTGATCATGCTGATCAAAAACCTGCTCTTGACGCTGGTCTGTCTGAGCACCGTTGCCCTGAACGCTCTTGTCACGGTGATCATCTCGCGGAAAATGTTCGGTTATTTCCGTCGGCAGCAAAAGTCTGTCGGCGAGATGAACAGCCACGTCGAGCAGTCTGTAGCGGCGAAAAAAACCATCGACAGCTACGATCTCACCGATGACTGTATCGCACAGAACGAGCGTCTCAGCGACGAGCTGACAGACAGCGCGATCAAGGCGCAGGCGCTCGGCGGCGCGATGCCTCCTTTGATGAGCATCATCGGTAATCTGAATTTTCTGCTGATCGTCGCGGTCGGCGCAATGATGTATATCGGCGGCGGCTTCGGCGTGACGATCGGCACCATACAGGCGTTCACGCTGTATTCCAGACAGTTTACAAAGCCGATCAACGAGCTTTCGGGGATCATATCGCAGCTGATGACCGCTCTGGCATCCGCGGAGCGGGTGTTTGAGATCATCGACGCTGAGCCCGAGGAGGACGCGGGCAGAGGGACGCTTCTAGAAAAGAGCGCCTGCTCCATCCGATTCGAGAACATCACCTTCTCCTATATCAGAGGAGTCAAGGTGTTGGACGACTTTACGCTGGAGATCGAACCCGGACAGCGCGTCGGACTGGTCGGAAAGACCGGCGTCGGAAAGACGACGCTGATCAGCCTTTTGATGCGCTTTTATGAGCCGGACAGCGGCAGGATCCTTTTGGACGGAGTGGATATCCGTGATATTCCGAAGGCACAGCTCAGGCGCAGGGTCACGACCGTGTTACAGAGCACGGCGCTGATCGACGGCACGATCCGTGACAACATCGCCTACGCGCGCTTTTCCGCCGACGAAAGGGAGCTGGAAGAGGCGGCGAGGATCACCGGCGCGGACGCGTTTATCGGCAAGCTGGAAAAGGGGATGGATACCCCCATCACCGGCGACGATACCCAACTCAGCCAGGGTGAGCGCCAGCTGTTGTGCCTTGCGCGCGCTTCGCTGACGGATCCCGGCGTGCTGGTGTTGGACGAGGCGATGAGCTCGGTCGATCCCGCGACAGAGGCAAGGATCCAGGAAGCGATGCTTGAGATCATGCGCGACAGAACCTGCGTGATCATCGCGCACCGGCTTTCGACCATCAAAAACGTGGATAAAATAGCTGTATTTCAGGACGGCAGGATCGTGGAAACGGGCAGGCACAAGGAACTGCTCGAAAAGCGCGGTGTCTACTACAGTTTATATCAATATCAATATCATGAGAGCGACTGACAGACCCTTTGCAAAATGTTGCTTTCAACCGAAAAGGGGACAGGGAAATGCTGGCTAAGACAGAATGTTCAGACGCACAGTATCAGGCGATCCGAAAGATCGTCAGAAGAGTCGAAAAATCCACGCCTGAGTTTGTGGAAAACTCGCTTTATGTCAAGCATAAGGACGAGATCATGGCAGCGGCGCGCAAGAGGGTCGATGAGGTTCTTGCGCTGCAGCAAAAGGGCTTGATATGCACGACGGGCAAGTTTGTGCCTTCTGTGCACTATCCGCCGATCACGCAGTACCCCTTCCGCACACAGGAAGAGGTCATGAAAACCTACAAGAATCCCGAGGACGGAATGTTTGATATCTATGTTCACGTTCCTTTTTGTGCGCAGCATTGCAGCTTTTGCCACTATCCGGGCGAGCTGGGCTCGTGTGCCGCGCTTCGGGAAAACCAGATCAGATATCTTGACCATCTTGAAAAAGAGATGGATAATTATATGAAGGTTCTGGGCGTTGAGAAGATCAAAGCCCGATCCATCCTGTTCGGCGGCGGCACACCGTCGCATATGGATCCCGATCTGTTCGAGCGGATGATGAAGTTCTTTACGGATCGCATCGACCGTACCACCGTCACGCAGTTTAACTTTGACGTTGACGAGGTGACCCTCGTCGGCGAGGACGGCATGAAGCGCCTTCAGACGATGTCGAAATACGGCGTCGACCGTCTGACGATCGGCTCCCAGTCGTTCCATCCCGAGATCCTCAAGCTCATGTTTCGTCAGGCGACGGTCGATACCATCCTCGAGGCGGTCGATAACTGCCGCAACAAGGTCGACTGCGTCGATTATCGAAAGATCAATCAGATGCGCGAGCAGGGCGTAGAGATCACACAGGAGCTGCTGGATCAGACCCGCCGCAAGGGCTTTATCCTCAACCTGGAGTTCATCTTCGGGTTCATGGGCGTCAACGTCGATATCTTTGCCGATACCATCGAGCGCGCCTGTCGGCTCAATCAAAAGGGCTTGATCGATGAGATCCAGCTCTATCGCCTGAAGGTCGACGCGTACGGCGATTTTCAGGGCATCATCGGTCTTTTGTATGACCGCGAGCCGTCGCTGTTCCCGGACTTTGAGGAGAATATGCTCCAGAAAGCGGTCGCCGAGGAGATCCTCAAGCGCTACGGGCTCAAGGGCAACCTCAGGCGCGTCTACACCAAGGATCCCTATATCTATTCGCATTACGCGTACAACCAGTGCTGCGCCCAGTATGACCAGATCGGTCTGGGGCTGACGGCGTTCAGCTCGCTGAGAGATCGCTTTTTCATCAACACCGACAGCTTTGACGAGTACTATCAGCTGATCGACAGCGGCAAGCTCGCCCTCAACCGCGGCTATGTGCGCGACAGAGAGCAGCAGCTTCGCTGGTCGATCGCGCTCCCGCTCAAGAATACCGAGGTACGCAAGGATCGGTTCAAAGCGATCAACGGCATGGAGATCGAACAGTGCTTCAAGAAGAAGTGGGAAAAGCTCATGGACGCCGGTCTTGTCGTTGATAAAAAGGTGCTCGGATATCCGTCCTATACCCTCACGGAGCTGGGCAAATTCGTCGCCGATGAATGTGCCGAGGAGTTCAACAGCGACGAGTTTATCCCCTGGGACAGGGATCAGTACATCCACGGCGAGCTGTACCCCTATGACGATAACACGACCGAGGACGCTCTCGGCTTGATATGACAGAAGAGAGATTGGAGTGATGAAGATGCACAAAGAAGGTAATCCTCTTTACGAGACGCCGACCGAGATCGCGATCACGGCAAAGGACAGCCTCGTCCATGTCGGCAGCCTGGATTCCTTTGATATCACAAAGGGCGGTATCAAGGCGGGCAAGCTGTTGCTGAGCTACTTTGAAAACGGTGACAAAAAACAGCTGCATAAGGCGATCGAGATCTATGAGAAGATCATCCCCGACGAGAACTTCGGCGGCGAGTATACGGCGCTCGAATGGATCTGCAAGCTGCTGCTGACGCCCGAACAGGAGCGGAAGGAGCTGCTCAAACAGCCCTTGGTCAACAGCTTTTACAAGGTGCTTTCCAACAACGATTTTGCCGATCTGAAGCAGTACATACAGCTCAAATATCATATCGTCGAGGTCGATAAAAACGATATCGAAACCAAAAAGAAGCTGCGCTTCCTCGAAGATTTCATCCTGTTCAACAACCCCGACCGCGAGCGTTGGGAAAAGACCAGAGAAAATATGGAAAAGTTCAATATCCAAAAGGGCGAGCGGATCGCCGACGTCGGCTCCGGCCCCGGATACTTTTCCTTCAAATTCGCCGATATCGTCGGCGACGAGGGCAAGGTCTACGCGATCGAGACCAACCCCATGCACCTCGATTTTCTGCGGCGCCATATCGCGGATAACGACGTCAAAAACGTCGACGTCGTCGTCAGTCAGTTCGAGGGGATCGGACTGGATAAGGACGTCAGGGTCGATACCGTGTTTATCTGTTCGCTGTATCACAACGTCTACGCCGCTTTCACCGACTTTGAGAGAGAGCAGTTCGTCGGCAGCATCCGCAACGCGCTTGTCGACGGCGGCAAGCTGATCATCGTTGATAACGATCTTGTCGACAGCGAGAACCTGCCTTACCACGGCCCGTATATCAGCAAGGCGCTGCTGACCTCTCAGCTGTATTATTACGGCTTCAGGCTCATCGATGATTATCAATTCACCCCGCAGCGTTATGTGCTGATCTATGAAAAGACCGATATCCCCACCGATACCGAGGTGATCCCCAACAGCATCGACGATCCCTGCAACATCCATGTCAATTCCGCCGGCTCGCTGATCCGCTACCGCATCATCGGCACCTCCACCGCGGGCTACACGATCCGCGGCAAGGCGTGCGGCAGGGTGATGTATGAGGGCTTTGAAAAGAACGACCCCGCGCTCATTCAAAAAGCGCACGATATGTTTGAAGAGCTTTGGCCGCAGGAGCGTATCGGCGACGACTACACCGCGTTCATGTGGTTCTGCGAGTACTACCTCGCCGATGACGCGACCAAGGAGAAGATGCTCTCCGACCACAGGGATCGGATGTATTTCGATTTCTTCGGCGGCAACGACTATGAGCGCCTCAAAAAATACCTCTATATCAAGTTCTATCTCGAGCACGAGGAGGATGAGGACGCCAATATCGAGACCTCCTTTGAATATGACGGAAAGGATTTCAAGATCGGAACGCTCAACGAATGGAACGAGTATTTTGTTTTCAACAATCCCAACCGGTACCTCTGGGAAAAGACCGACCGGATGCTCGAGCTGTTCGATATCAAAGAGGGCGATACGATCGCCGATCTCGGCTGCGGCGGAGGCTACTTCACCTATGAGTTCTCAAAGCTCGTCGGCGACAAGGGAAAGGTCTACGCGACCGAGATCAACAAGGACGCCATGAAATACCTTGACGCTCTCAAGGATCAGTATCACGTTAAAAATATCAATACCGTCGTCACCAAGATGGACGACTGTAAGCTCAAGGAAAACTCCTGTGACAAGGTCTTTATGTGCTCGATGTACCACGCGGTATACATCACGGATATCGAGTTCGTCAAAGATAGATTCATCGCAAGTATCCAAAAAGGTCTGAAGGAGGGCGGCAAGCTCATCATCGTCGATAACGACGTCACAGACCGCGACATCCCCGCGTATTACGGACCCGGCATCATGCCTGAGCTGATCATTTCCCAGCTTTCATTCTACGGCTTCAAGCTGGTGAAAAAGGAGCAGCTGATCCCCCAGCGGTTCGTACTGGTATTCGAATTAGAAGAAAAAGTAAAAGTAGGAGAGAGTAAAAATGGATTTAAAATGCGCAAAGATCAGCAACCACGCTAACAACATCATGAACCCCGATAACGCGATCGCTGTTATCCAGGGACAACGAGGAGTCGCTTGTCTCGCGTGCGGCGTCAATTTACCCAAAGCCGACAGTCAGTCCGCTCCCGCAAACATCGCGAATATCATCACCGAGAGCTTTATGAAGCGTCCCGCGCTCAGACAGGAAGCCTATGACGGCATCTTCAGGCGCGCCAACGACCGCCTGCTTCTGGATCAAAGCCCTCAGTTCCCCGCACAGGCATCGACAAGCGCTGTCTTTTTCCTGAAAAACAAGTTCGTCATGGCGACAGCCGGCGACAATGTCATCTTCCATTTTGTCAACGGCGTTTTGCAGCAGGTATTCACCGGCGATATGGGCGCCGATCCCGTCTGCCTCGGCCATGTTCGTTATTCCTCTCCGAAAACCGGTGAAGAGCTTACCTTCGGAAAGGGAGAAAACACCTTCCTGATCTGCTCCAGAAAATTCGCGCAGGCGTTCACCGAGAATCAAATTGAGGAAGCGCTTCTCAGAGCGACCCATACTACCCAAAAGGGCAGCAAAACGATTTCCGAGGTTCAGTGTGACCGCTGGCTCAGGGCGCTGTGGGACAACATCGGCGGCATGAACGACGCCGACGATTATTCCGCGATCGCTTTCACCCTGCCCGCTAAGAAAAAGTCCGCTAAGACGCTCGTGATCGTCATCGTTGTCGCGCTGCTTCTCGCCGCGGCGATCTTCTTCGGACTGGGCTTTATCAAACGCGCGAACGGCGGCCCCAAGCCTCCCGCACCGCCGTCACAGAATCAGGATGTGGATTATAACAACGCCGAGCGACCCGTAGGCCCCAACGGCGAAACACCCCCCGATCCGCCCAAGAGATAAGGAGGCGCTTGGATGTTTACACTGAAGTATGCCTTAAAAAGTATCGTTCGATCTCTCGGCAGAAACATCCTCATCGCTATTATCGTCATCATTATCGCGACCGCCGCCTGCGTCGCTATGTCGATCCAGCAGGCTGCCGAGGCCGCTGCCGCCAACAGCCGCAAGCTGATGGATATCAAAACGCAGGTGTATATCGACCGCGGTTTCATCAGAGATCAGGCGATCGAGAATACGGGCAGCGAGGATATGTCGGTTCTGATGCCCGAGATGAACGATCTGATGAAGGAGTACGCGATCACGCTGGATGACTTTGAGGAATTCAGCAAGATCAAGAAAGAGGGCTCGGATGAACCCCTTGTAAAGAGCTATTACTATTCCGCCGCCGTTTCCATCAACGGCGACAGCATCAAAAAATACGATCTCACAAGCAGCACCTCGGAGACGACCGCCGCGACCGAGGCGCCGACCGAAGCGCCCGTCGCGCCGACGATGATCGACCCCCAGGGCAACGTCATCGTTCAGGAGGTTCCGACGATGCCCGCTCCCGTTCAGCAGGAGCCGCAGCAGCCGGAAAAACAGGGTGACTTCAGCCTGATCGGTTACAGCGACGTCAACGCGATGACCGATTTCGGCGGAGAAGAGAGCGGCTGCGTCATGAAGAAAGGCGAGCAGACGGCTATATTCCCCGAGGACACGTCGGATTACGTCTGTATCATCGAGGAAAACCTCTCGAACTTCAATGACGTCGGCGTCGGCGACACCATCTCGCTTGTGAACCCCAATAACGAGGATGAGACGTATTCCCTGAAGGTAGTCGGTATCTTCAAGAATTCTACCGGCACCATGGAAAACGGCGACGACGCCTCCAATACGATCCTGACCAACTATGACACGGTCAAGGGAATCGAAACAAAGTCCGAGACGACCAACAGCACGGCATCCTCGACCGCCTCGTCATCATCCAAAACGACCGATACGGCGTCCTCTTCAAGCGCAGGCTCGTCCGACAGCACGGTAGAGACCAAGCTGATCAGCCAGTTTGACGGAACCTTCGTGCTCGCGTCGGTAGAGGATTACGACCAGTTTAAGGAAGAGCTCAGAAAGAAAGCCGAGGATGAAGGCAAGAACGGCGATATGTACTTTGTCGCTTCCAGCGATATCGCCGCCTTCATGGAAGGCCTGAAGCCGCTTGAAAATTTGAAATCCTTCGCGACGACGTTCCTGTATCTGACGCTTGCCATCGGCGCGATCGTTTTGATCGTCATCTCCGTGATCAGCATCCGCGACCGAAAGTATGAGATCGGCGTGCTTGCCGCGATGGGCGTCAAAAAGCTCAAGCTGAGCATGATGTTCATGCTGGAGGTTCTGATCATCACGCTCGTTTCGATCCTCATCGGCGTTGTGATCGGTTCCGCGATATCGGTACCCGTCACAAACGGTCTGCTGACCGCCCAGGTTCAGCAGCAGGAGGACAAGGATACTTCACAGACTCAAGAGCCTCAGCAGCCGGGCACCAACGAGCGTCCGGCATACGGCGAAGTGAGCGATGATAACATTGATTATGTAGATAAGGTTGATTTTTCAGTCGACTTTATGGTAGTATTAAAGATGCTGCTGATCGGTATCGCTCTCGCGGTGGTATCCGGCTTCACCTCGATACTGTTTATTTTGCGCTATGATCCCAAACAGATCCTGGCGAACAGAGATTAGGGGGGATAGAGATGCGTGTTATTGAATTAAAGAACCTTTCATTTGCCTATCCCAACAATCCCGTCATCAAAAATCTCGACTATGATTTCGAAGAAGGAATGGTTTACGCGATAACCGGCAAATCCGGCGCGGGTAAGACGACGCTGCTCTCTCTTTTGTCGGGTATCATGGAGCCGTCCTCCGGCTATATCGCCTACAAGGGCTATCCGATCGATGAAAGCGATAAGTATGTCTATCGCAGCCGCGACGTCGGCGTCATCTTTCAGGAATATAACCTTCTGCCGAAATTCACCGTCAGAGAGAATATCCAGCTTTCCTTTGATATCTCCGGCAAAAAGCTCAGGGATATCGGCGGGTTCAAAAACAAGCGGGAGTATGTTGACGAACTGATCCGTGAGGTCGGGCTGGATCCCGAGGTGATCGGCAACAGAAGGATCCTGCATATCTCCGGCGGCCAGCAGCAGAGGATCGCGATCGCGCGTGCGCTGAGCTTCCAGCCGAGGGTCATCCTTGCCGATGAGCCTACGGGCAACCTCGATATGGATACCAGCAGCGAGATTATGGGCATTTTTACCCGTCTGGCACATGAGCAGAATCGCTGTGTCATCATCGTGACCCACTCGCCGCAAATCGCAGAGCTTGCGGATATCCAACTGGATCTGCAGCCGTTCTCGAAATATACGAGAACGTGATCATCAAAAGAGCCTCGTGCAGCATATCCATACAGGCTCTTTTCCACCAAAAGGGAAGTTGAGGAAATACCATGTCAAAACACTTTTTTACATCCGAATCCGTTACGGAAGGTCATCCCGATAAGGTCTGTGACAGGATCTCGGATTCTGTAGTAGACGCTATCTTAAAGCAGGACAAGTCCGCGCATATCGCGTGTGAGACCGCTGTTACGACGAATCATGTGACTGTGATCGGCGAGATCAGCACATCCTGCGACGTCGATATCGAGTCTATCGCACGTGAGGCGATCCGTTACATCGGCTACGACGATGACAAATACGGCTTTAACTGCGACACCGCCGAGATGAATATCCTGCTGGATAAGCAGTCTCCCGATATCGCGATGGGCGTCGATAATTCATTTGAGAATCGCGCATCCGGCGACGATGCGCTCAGCGTGATCGGCGCGGGCGATCAAGGTATGATGTTCGGCTTTGCGTGTGATGAGACCAAGGAGCTGATGCCCCTCGCGATCTCTTTGTCGCATAAGCTCGCCAAAAAGCTCACCGAGGTGCGTAAATCCGGCGCGCTGTCCTACCTGCGCCCCGACGGAAAGTCTCAGGTCACCGTCGAATATGACGACAACGAGGTCAAGCGTATCGATACCGTCGTTATCTCGACCCAGCACGACGAGGACGTCGATCTGGATACCCTGCGCGCGGATATCATCGAAAAGGTCATCCGCCCGACGATCCCCGCAGCGCTGTTTGACGACGATACCAAGATCTTTGTCAACCCCACCGGTCGCTTTGTCATCGGCGGGCCTAACGGCGACGCCGGACTCACCGGCAGAAAGATCATCGTCGATACCTACGGCGGCTATGCCCGCCACGGCGGCGGCGCCTTCTCCGGAAAGGATCCGACAAAGGTCGATCGTTCCGCGGCTTACTACGCGAGATATATCGCCAAAAATATCGTAGCGGCAAAGATCGCGAAGAAGTGTGAGATCCAGCTCGCCTACGCGATCGGCGTTGCCCATCCCGTATCGATCATGGCGGATACCTTCGGCACCTCCGCGTATTCCGAGGAGCAGATCGTCGCCGCTGTCAAGAAGGTGTTCGATTGCCGTCCCGCCGCGATCATCCGCGACTTAAGGCTGCTCGATACCGAATATGCCCCGATGTCCGCTTACGGTCACATGGGCAGAGAAGACCTCGCCCCCGCTTGGGAAAACACCGACAGGGTCGACGCGCTTCTCGACGCGCTACGATAAATCACCGACGCCGCAACGCTTTATCAGCCCACGATAAAGCAGTCGGCGATCCGATCGAAAACAGAACTCTCTGTGGGCGGAAAGGCTGAATGACCATGTCAATGAGCGAATATGAGCTTTCCTTGGTTGCGGATGCGAAAAAAGGCAAGAAAAAAGCGCTCGACAGATTGCACGATGCCCTGCATAAAACGCTTTGTGAGGTGATCGAACAGGAACTCGGCGATCGTTCAAGAGCCGAGACGATCCTTCGCGCGGTATTTGATAAGCTCAAAGTTCGGGTGAAATCTGTCAACGCCCCTGCGGAATTCGAGCAAATGGCGATTCAGGAAACGATTTCCGAGTGTAAAAACTATCCAAAGTCGGATCATCCCTCCGAGGAAAGCGGCGCGACACAGTTCACCGCAGTCGATAATTCCAAGAAAAAGCAGGCGAATCAGCCGAAGGAACAACCCGCGCAGCCGCCTGTGCAACCACCTGTGCAGCCGCCTGTGCAACCACCTGTGCAGCCGCCTGTGCAACCGCCTGTGCAACCGCCTGCGCAACCACCGATTCAGCAGCCTGTTCAGCCGTCTGTCCGACAGCAGTCATCGCAGTTCGCCCGAAAATTTGATCCATCCGCGATCAAACGACCTGTTCGGCAATCGGCACCGCGTTCGACCGACCAATCCACTCAATTTGCGCAGAAGTTCGATCCTAACGCTATCCGGCGTCCCGCGCAACAGTCGGGATCTGTCGATCGGAACCCTTCCCGCAGATCGTACCATGCTCCCGTTGAGCAGCTCGACAGCCTGAACAATCCGATCAAAGGATGGCTTGTATGCGTTGTCGGAGCTGACCGGGGCAGAGAATTCCCGATCAAAGACAAGGTGAACACCATCGGCAGCTCACCGTCAAGCAACATCAGGATCATGGGCGAAGCGACGATTGTTCCCGATAACCACGCCTGTGTTTTTTACAATCAGAAAATGGCCGAGTGCGTTCTGCAGATCGGCAAAGGCCTGAATGATCGCAGAATCGATCAACCGCAGATCCTCCGTAAATTTGATACGATCACGCTCGGCGGTACAAAACTGGTCTATGCGCCGTACAGCGAAGGCTTGGATTGGAAACGGAATTTCGGGCTGTGATCGACGATCCATAAGAAGATAAGAGGCGTTCGACAAAGCGCCTCTTTTTTACTGTATAAGAAACTGCTCGTTTCTAATAAAGTAAAAAAAGATTTGTATGCCCGCTCAGTTTGTTGCTACGCAACAACGAGCGATGGGTATACGAAAGCGGACGCGCTTGACAAAAGGGAAAAGGTGGTCTATACTGTAGTTAGCTAAAGCTAACCTATTTTGGAAGCTCGCTTGCGCCATACCGCGGGTGGGCTGATGATTCGCCCTTGAGTTAGTTGCAACTAACTCTATGGTACAAGGAACGGAGGATATGATGATAAAAACAACATTGAAGATCGACGGCATGATGTGCGCTATGTGCGAGAGCCACATCAACGATACCGTCCGTCGGGATTTTAGGGTCAAGAAGGTCTCTTCATCCCATTCAAAGGGGATCTGTGAGATCATCAGCGAGACAGCGCTCGACGAAGCGCTTTTGCGCGAGAAGATCGGTGCAACCGGATATCGCGTAGAAGCTGTAAAAACCGAGCCGTATGAGAAAAAACGGTTCTCACTTTTCGGGAGGTCATGATGGCAATCGTAACATTTGACAACGTCACAAAAACATATACCAGCGGCGAGCATGAGCTGAAAGCGCTGAATCAGGTCAGCTTCTCGCTGGATGAAGGAAAATTCGTCGTGATACTCGGCCCCTCCGGCGCAGGAAAAAGCACACTCCTCAACCTTTTGGGCGGGCTTGACAGCCCGACAGAGGGCACCATCACCGTAGGCGGCAAGGATATCTCGACCCTCTCCGACAACGAGCTTGCCGATTATCGCGCCGCGACGGTGGGCTTTGTGTTCCAGTTCTACAACCTGATCCCGACGCTGACCGTGTACGAAAACGTACAGTTGGTGTCCCAGATCGCGCCCGACGCGCTGGACGCGAAGGAGATGATCGCGCAGGTTGGACTCAGCGACCATCTGCACAATTTTCCGTCCGAGCTTTTCGGCGGCGAGCAGCAGCGCATCTCGATCGCCCGCGCTCTGGCAAAGAATCCGGAGATCCTGTTATGCGACGAGCCGACCGGCGCGCTGGATTCCGAGACCGGCGTCATGGTGCTGAAGCTGCTGCTGAGCATGGC
>OMTA01000213.1 GCA_900313895.1 uncultured Eubacteriales bacterium
GTCCGGATGCGACCACGAATATCATCGCCGGGATCGCGCCTGTCGCAGCGGAGCAGGCGGAGGGCATCCGGGTCGCGCTCGGGAGCGATGTCGGCGCGGGTCACAGTCTCGCGGTATACCGGCAGGCAGCAAGGGCGGTGCAGCTCTCGAAGCTGAAGGAGTTTTACGAGCCGGCGGTGAGCGGCACGATTTCCTTCGCCAATGCTTTCTACATGGCGACGAAGGAGGGAGGAAGCCTGTTCGGTAAGACAGGCTCGTTTGAGAAAGGGTATGATTTTGATGTTCTGAACTCCCTTGATGACGAGGACTTTATCCGACAAGGTGATCGTCCTTCAAGAAGAAAATCAGTTTATCTGACCGAAACGGGAATTGATTATGCTAAAGAATTGTTAGAGAAATACGGAATATCAGATTGGGAATGATTTATTATGAAATTGTTTGAACACTCTAATTCAAGTTGGGTGCGATATAGTGAATACGAATGGAAAGAAGCAAAGGACGGCAAGCTGTATTTGACCGCCTGCTCCAACGCACAGCCTACAATATACGATCCGTTGAAGGAGTATCAGCAGTTAGTTTTGGATGCTTTGTATATCGGGCGCTTGGGTATGAAGCAGGAACAGGACGATGAAGAAATACAAGCCGAAATAAAAGCCTTTGCGGAAAAGTATGGGCTGTTCGGATTGATGACGGCATTGCCGACTACACCTTCCTTTATGGACTATGAAGCGGTGTATCTGCCAAAAAACCGTTTTATCAAAAAGGAAACAATGTCAACCGAAGATTATCTCGCTCTGTTCTTTCCCTTTGACAAACTCGATGTAGTAAAGCGCAGCGTGGAATCCTTATGGAATATTGAAGGCGACAATATGATGATGGCGCTCGCTATGGCAATGAGCGATAGACCGATGGCGGTCAATATGAGCTTTCAGCGTCAATATGCTGAGAGCTACGAGTGGATGAAACAAATCTTTATAGATTGGGCTTTTAATGCCACAACAGTGTTCTTCTATTACAACGATTACAATCGTCTGGACGAAGATTACAAACAGCTAATGCGGCAGAGTATCCGTGCATTTGACGGTAACGCTCCGAGCTACCACATTGAGATGCTTGAACAGCCTACGCTTGTATGGGATTTTCATTCGCTCCTGCTCGGCATACAAATGATGTTATCCTATATGCTGACCGACAAAAACAATCCTATGAGAGTATGCAAGAAATGCTCTAAATTTTTTGTAGCAAGCCGACCAAGCGCTGTCTTTTGCAGCCCACGATGTAAGAATCAATATAACGTGTATAAGAACAGAGAAAAGAATAAAAAAGATGAATAAACGGAAAAAGCCCGTTGTCAACGAATTAACGCTGACAACGGGCTTTTGCTATACATATACAATTTCGTTCAATACGATTTCTTCGGCTCGGTTACGGATATTATTCATACGTCGCACCCACGCCATTTGGTCGGCAACTTTGAGTGCTTCGGTAACGCCTTCTTGTTTAGCCATAGCTTTTATAAGGTTATCCATACGCTCGCTGCATTCTTCCTCAATATCGGCTAAATGCTTGGACAGATTGCAGGAGGTAAGCAAGTTTGTGTAGAGAATCGGACGGTGATTTTTGAGGTACCTTTGCCTCATTTGTCCGTACTTGCCGATCACATACTCCTTTGTATCGGGCAATGTGAGATTTGGGAGCATATAATCCCCCTGTTGGCTGTATGTACCGCCAAGCTGTTCATAAATAGTTTTCTGTTCCATAATAGGCTCCTTTCGTAGCAATGTTTTTTACAGTTCGGATTGCAGATTATACTCCTTTCCTATAACTGCTTTTCAATTAACCACAAATGAGCCGCAGTCATATGTACTAAGGTAGTAGAAACTACCCTTTACATAATAGCTCTCAAAAGAAAATGCTCAAACAATTTGCCAAGGAACACAGTCTCGGCAATACCCGCTATTATGTGGACGACGGATATACCGGTACCAACTTCAACCGTCCGGGATTTCAGAAGATGATCGAGGATATCGACCTAGGGTATATCTCAACGGTGGTCGTCAAAGATCTATCCAGACTCGGCAGGCGATATGATACGGTAGGTTATTACACCGATACTTACTTTCCCGATCGTGACGTTCGCTTTATTGCCATCAACGATAATGTAGACAGCGATGAGGGCGAAAACGAGATCGCCCCGTTCAAGAACATCATCAATGAATGGTATGCAAAGGATATCAGTAAAAAGTGCCGATCATCTTACCGCATTCGGGGCAGCTCCGGTGAGCCGATCAGCTTGCCGCCATACGGATATATGAAATCTCCCGATAATCCCAAGAAGTGGATTGTAGATCCGGAAGCAGCGCCCGTCGTAAAGGATATTTTTCGTATGGCGCTTGAAGGAAAAGGGGATGAGGCGATCGCCCGCAATCTGCAGGAAAGGCATATTATGACGCCGACGTATTACTGGATTGCCAAAGGAGTCAGAAAAGGCGGCAAAAAGACATGTCCCAATCCATATAAATGGAACTGCACAACTATCGACGGTATCTTAGTTAGGCAGGAATACTGCGGAGATGTGATCAATTTCAAAACCTACAGTAAATCCTATAAGAATAAGACGCGAAGAGCGAATCCGCCGGAAAAGCGGGCAGTATTCAAAAACGTGCACGAACCGATCATTGACCGCGAGACTTTTGAGCTCGTCCAAAAGCTGATCGGCAATACAAAGCGCCGTGCTCCCAAACCCGAGAATGGTGAAAAGAGCATCTTTACAGATTTGTTATTCTGTGCCGACTGCCATAAAAAGCTATGGCATCATGTGAATACCAGAAACAAAGATATCCATTATTTCAGCTGTTCAAACTATGTAAAGGATACCCGCGGAACTTGTCAATCACGCCACTATATCCGAGCGGACGCGATTGAGGAGGTAGTCAAGCAGGAATTGCGGCGGTTGGCAAAGTATCTGGAATACCACGAGGATGAGTTTGCCGAGCTGTTGGCAGAGAAGACAAACGCGGATATGATCAGCGAGCAAAAGTATCTGGAAAGTGAGCTGAATAGAATGACAGTCAGAAGTCAGACGGTAGCAGACTTGTTTGTCAAAATCTATGAGGACAACGCTACCGGAAAGCTGACGGACGAGATGTTCATGCAGCTATCTCAGAAGTATGAGCTGGAGCGTATGGAGCTGAAGG
>OMTA01000060.1 GCA_900313895.1 uncultured Eubacteriales bacterium
TAAAAAACAATTTATAATCCCCGCTCAGTTGCACGCTGCGCGCGCACGAGCGATGGGTATACGAAAGCGGACGCGCCGGGTGCGCGCGCTTTCTTGTATCCGAATCATCCTGTGCCATGCGTGCGGGACAGCCCGGTCGCTCAGCATATTTCACAAAATTTGTCAACGAACCGCAGATAAGAATTAGAACGCAAAAGGTTGCATTTATTTATATAAGTGGTAAAATATAATTTGTATGGCTAAAATTCGACATTATATTAGATACAAACCTTTATTATGACAAGTTTCGGAGTAAGGTTATGAAAATTCAGGATGCCAAAAACAGAATAAACGACAAGATGGTTCTGGGTATCGACATCGGCTCCACGACGGCGAAGGTCGTCGTGATCGAAAACGGAGAGATGATCTACAGCCGCTATGAACGGCATTTCTCTCAGGTCAGGCGCAAGACGCTGGAGATGATCGAGGCGATCGCCGAGCTGCTGAAGGATAAGGAATTCACCGTCGCGGTCTCAGGCTCGGCGGGACTGGGTATGGCAAACGCCGCGGGGCTGCGCTTTGTGCAGGAGGTCTACGCGACCGCGGAATGTGTGCGCTGTCTGGAGCCCGACACGGATTCCGTGATCGAGCTGGGCGGCGAGGACGCGAAGATCATCTTCTTCAAGGGCGGCCTCGACGAGCGCATGAACGGCTCCTGCGCGGGCGGTACCGGCGCCTTCATCGACCAGATGGCGACCCTTTTGAACGTCAGCAACACCGAGATGGATGAACTGAGCCTTAAGCACGAGCAGATCTACCCGATCGCGTCGCGCTGCGGTGTTTTCGCGAAAACGGATATCCAGCCACTGATTAACCAGGGCGCGACGAAGGCGGATATCGCCGCCTCTATCTATCAGGCGGTCGTCAACCAAACGGTCGCGGGTCTGGCGCAGGGCAGGAAGATCGACGGTAAGGTCATGTTCCTCGGCGGCCCGCTCCACTACTGCAAGGGGCTGAGAGATCGCTTTGTCGAGACGCTGAAGCTCGATCACGATCACGCGGTGTTTCCGGAATACGCGCTGTACGCGGTCGCGATCGGTGCGGCGCTTTACTCCGCCGACGGCAGGATGCTCGATTATGAGGAGCTGACGGAACGGCTGCGTATCTCTATGAAGCACAAAGAGACGATCTCTACCCTGCCGCCGCTCTTCAAGGACAGAAACGAATATCAGGCGTTTGTGACGCGTCATGCCTCGCACAACGTCCAGACGGAATACAAAGGCGACTACAAGGGCGACGCGTACATCGGCATCGACTGCGGCTCTACGACCACAAAGCTAGTCGTGATGTCGGACAAATGCGATATCATCTACACCTACTACAGCTCCAACAAGGGTAATCCCGTCGCGATCATCAAGGGACAGCTTGAGAAGATCTATGAGCTGTTCGGCGATCACCTCACGATCCGCGGGTGCGCGGTCACGGGCTACGGCGAGGAGCTGATCAAAACCGCCTTCCACATCGACTACGGTCTGGTGGAAACAATGGCGCATTATACCGCCGCGAAGTTCTTTGACAAGAACGTCGACTTCATCCTGGATATCGGCGGTCAGGATATCAAATGCTTTAAGATCCGCAACGACAGCATCGACTCGATCATGCTCAACGAGGCGTGTTCCTCCGGCTGCGGCTCGTTTATCGAGACGTTCGCCAAATCCATGGGTTACACGGTAGAGGAGTTCGCGCGTCAGGGCATCACCTCCCACGCGCCGGTCGATCTGGGCACACGCTGCACCGTCTTTATGAATTCTTCCGTCAAGCAGGCGCAGAAGGACGGCGCCTCGGTTCAGGATATCTCGGCGGGGCTGTCGCTTTCGGTCGTCAAAAACGCGATCTACAAGGTCATCCGCGCGACCTCTCCCGACGAGCTGGGTCAGCGGATCGTCGTACAGGGCGGCACCTTTATGAATGACGCAGTGCTGCGCTGCTTTGAGAAAGAGATCGGACGCGAGGTCGTCCGTCCCAATATCGCGGGCCTGATGGGCGCGTTCGGCGCGGCTCTGTTTGCGCGCGAGCATAAAAAGGATGTATCCTCTGTTTTAGGCGCGGACGAGGTCAAGGCCCTTGTACACGAGAGCCGCTCGGCGGTCTGTAAGGGCTGTACCAACAACTGCCGCCTGACCGTCAACATCTTCAACGGGAAGGAACGGCTGATCTCCGGCAACCAGTGTGAAAAGGGCGCGGGGATCAAGCTGAGGGATGATGAACGGCTGCCGAACCTTTATGCGTTCAAGCGCGATCTGCTGGAGGCATATCAGCCCCAGAAGGGCAAGTACAAGATCGGGCTTCCGCTTGCGCTTGGTATGTATGAGCTGTTCCCGTTGTGGTACACGATCTTTACGCAGCTCGGCTTTGAGGTCATCTCGTCGGGCTTCTCGACACGCAGGCTGTATCAGAAGGGTCAGTTCTCTATCCCCTCCGACACCGCGTGTTATCCCGCGAAGCTCATGCACGGACACATCGAGACCCTGCTCGAGCAGGACGTCGATGCGGTGTTCTATCCGAGCCTGACCTATAACATCAATGAAAATAAGGGCGATAACCACTACAACTGTCCGGTCGTCGCCTATTACTCGGAGCTTCTCGCGGGCAACATGGATTCGCTCGCGAAAACGAAGTTCCTTTATCCCTACCTCAACATCAACTCCGAAAAGGAGTTGACGCGCGGGCTGTGCGGATGCCTGAGCGAACACTTTGAGGGGATCACCTCAGCCGCTGTGAAAAAGGCGGTGCGCAAGGGTATGGCGGAATACAAGCGCCATATGGAACGCGTCTATCAGGAGGGCGCGAGAGCGATCGCATTTGCGAAAGCGCACAACAAGCGCGTCATGATTCTGGCGGGGCGTCCCTATCATATCGACCCGGAGATCTGTCACGGGATCGACAAGCTCGCGACCTCACTGGACTTTGTTGTCGTCAGCGAGGACAGCATCACCTCAAATATCATGCCGCCGCGCCTGAACGTTCTCAACCAATGGACGTATCACTCGCGGATGTATGCCGCGGCGAAATACGCCACCGAGCATGACGATACACAGCTGGTTCAGCTGGTATCCTTCGGATGCGGCGTTGACGCGGTCACGACTGACGAGGTGCGCGCGATCCTTGAAAGCGGCGATAAGCTCTACACCCAGATCAAGATCGACGAAATCACCAACCTCGGCGCGGTGCGCATCCGACTGCGCAGCCTGATCGGGGCGTTGGAAGAAAGGGGCAACTGATGACAGGAAAATCCGATTACATCAAATTCACCAAAGAGATGAAGCGCGATTACACCATCCTGGTTCCCACGATGCTCCCGATCCATTTCAAGCTCATCTCGAACGTCCTTGTCAGCAAGGGCTATAAGATCGACTTTTTGGAGGCGACCGACGGCGATATCAAGGAATCGGGACTGAAATACGTCCACAACGACACCTGCTATCCCGCGCTTCTGGTCATCGGTCAGCTGATGAACGCCATCAACTCCGGCAGATACGACAAGGATAAGCTGGCGCTGCTGATCACACAGACCGGCGGCGGTTGCCGCGCCTCCAACTATATCTACCTCCTGCGTAAGGCGCTGAAAAAGGCGGGCTACGGTCATATCCCCGTCATCTCGCTGAACCTCGGCGGGATGGAGGATCACCCGGGCTTCAAGCTCACGGTTCCGATGCTGTACAAAATGATGTACTGCGCGTTTTACGGTGACCTGATGATGCTGATGGCGAACCAATGCCGCCCCTATGAAAAGAATCCCGGCGAGACCGACGCGCTGGTCAAGCGCTGGACGGATCGGCTGCTGGAGGAAAATCGCGATCCGCGCAATATGCGCTACAAGCACGTCAAGGAAAACTATCACCTGATCGCGCAGGATTTCGCGGAGATCCTCGGCGATACCCCGCGCGACAAGGTCAAGGTCGGCATCGTCGGCGAGATCTATGTCAAATTCTCGCCACTTGGCAACAACAATCTTGAGAGCTTTTTGCTTTCGGAGGGCGTTGAGCCGGTGGTACCGGGCTTTATCGACTTTTGCCTGTACTGCGTCTACAACGGTATCGTGGACTTTGATCTCTATCATATCCGCGGGCTCAAGGCGTTCGGGTCAAAGTTTTTGTACAAATATCTTTTGAAAAAACAGCGATACATCCGCGACATGATGATCGCGCATTATCCCGGCTTTATGCCGATGGCGGATTTTGACGATACACGCAAAAAGATCAAGGGCTATATCGGCATCGGCGCGAAGATGGGCGAAGGCTGGCTTCTGACAGCTGAGATGCTCGAGCTCGCCGGCGAGGGCGTGAACAATATCATCTGCACGCAGCCGTTCGGCTGTCTGCCGAATCATATCGCCGGAAAGGGTATGATGAAGCCCATCAAGGAAAAGAATCCCGGCGTCAATATCGTCGCGATCGACTATGATCCCGGCGCGACCGCGATCAATCAGGAGAATCGTATCAAATTGATGCTTTCGAACGCGAGGCGCTGAGTATGCTGTACGAAAAGCTGAAAGCGTATTCGGAGAGCGGATCCTATCCGTTTCATATGCCGGGACATAAAAGGAATGTCGGATCAGGGCTTCCTTATGACATCGACATTACGGAGATCTCCGGCTTTGACAACCTGCATGATCCGTGCGGATGCCTTGCTGAATTGCAGAACGACGCAGCGGGACTGTTCGGCTCGCGGTATGCTTTTGCGCTGGTGAACGGGTCGACGGTTGGGATACTGGCGGCAGTGCGCGCGATGACAAAAGAGAAGGACAAAATCCTTATCAGCCGTAACAGTCATATGGCTGTCTATCATGCCGCCGAGTTGGGCAGGCTTGATGTTCAATACATTCTTCCCGAAACGGTTGACGGTCTCGGAATCTTTTCCTCTGTATCCCCCTCAGCCGTCGAGCAGGCGCTGAAAGCGGATCCGGAAATCTCGCTGGTCGTCATCACCTCGCCCACCTATGAGGGCGTTGTATCGGATATCAAGAGCATCTCCCGAATTTGTCACGAGCACGGAGCGAGGTTGCTTGTCGACGAGGCTCACGGAGCGCATTTTCCTTTTTCGGACAGGTTTCCGAAAAATGCTGTTTCATGCGGCGCCGACGCGGCTGTTACCAGCCTTCACAAAACGCTACCCTCAATGACGCAGACGGCGTTGCTGCTGACATCGGACGATCAATCGGCACAGAAAATAAAGCGACAGCTATCCGTATTTGAAACGAGCAGTCCGTCATATGTCCTGTTGGCGTCGATCGATCGGTGTCTTAGTTTTCTGAAGCATCATCGGTTTGCCTTTGATGAATATATCGGGCGGCTGACTGCTTTTTATGAAGCCGCAGACTCGCTGCAGCATTTATCCGTCTCGTACGAAAGAATCGTAAAAGCCGAGAATGTATTTGACTTTGATATCGGGAAGCTCTGCATTTTCTGCAACGGCTATATGAGCGGCAAAAAGCTGATGGATACGCTGCGATCCGATTATCAGATCGAGCTTGAATTCGCGCTCGGCGATTACGCGTTGGCAATGACCTCCGTATGCGATACGGACGAGGGATTTGAACGTCTGATAAACGCTCTGAGAGAAATCGACGGCAGCTGTAAAACAGCGGGCTGCACAAAGGATGTTGCGCCCTGCCCGCTGCCGAAAAAACAGTGTACCATCGGTGAAGCGGTCGGCGCAAGCGGTAAAATGGTCGATATCTACGAAGCAGAGAGCGAGATCTCGCGGGAGTACGTCCGTGTTTATCCGCCGGGTATCCCGATGATCGCTCCGGGCGAGATGATCGACAGGGGTTTTCTCTCGCGACTCAAAAGCATCGAAGCAGCGGGAAACGAGATACTGACCGACAGTTCTTCCTTTCCTCTAATTTCAATAATCGGTTGACAAAGCACGCGGTGCGTGTTAAGATATACTAAATAAATCTAGGAGTTGATAAGTATGAAAAGAATCAAAACCATTGAGACTCGTGATCTTCAAAAGAGTGTTAAGACCGGCGGCTGCGGCGAGTGCCAGACTTCCTGCCAGTCTGCCTGCAAAACTTCCTGCGGCGTTGCTAATCAGCAGTGCGAGAAGTGCCTGGGCGAGAAGTAATCCATACGTCTGAACACAATAAGGATATTTCAGCCGTTATTCCGCAAAGGTCTGACGGCTTTCCTTTTGCAACGATTTATCCTATTCGGAGGAGTTTATGATACACCGCTATAAACTGAACGGCTATAATATCGTCCTCGATGTTTTCAGCGGCAGCGTCCATGTCGTGGACGACCTTGCCTATGATATCATCGGATTATACGAGAATGCCGACAAAGACCAAATCCTTTCGGCAATGCTCGAAAAATATGTCTCGGACAGCAGTATCACCGAGGCGGAGATCAGCGACTGCATCGATGATATCGAGCAGCTGAAAACCGAAGGCAAGCTTTTTACCGCTGACCAGTACGCGGATCTTGCCTTTGACTTTAAAGCGCGTAATACCGTAGTCAAGGCGCTGTGTCTGCACGTCGCGCATACTTGTAACCTGAACTGCGAATACTGCTTTGCCAGTCAGGGAAAGTATCACGGCGACAGAGCTTTGATGAGCTTTGAGGTCGCTAAACAGGCAATCGACTTTTTGATAGAAAACTCCGGTTCGAGAAAGAATCTTGAGGTAGACTTCTTTGGCGGAGAACCGTTGATGAACTTTGAGGTCGTCAAAGAAATCACTGCCTACTGCAGAAGTATCGAAAAGGAAAAAGGAAAGAACTTCCGCTTTACCCTTACCACAAACGGCGTGCTGCTCGACGATGAGGTGATCGACTTTGCGAACAGGGAATGTCACAATGTCGTACTCAGCCTCGACGGTAGAAAAGAGGTACATGACAGCAAGAGAAAAACCGTAAACGGTAAGGGGAGCTACGACGTTATCGTGCCGAAATTCCAACATTTCGTTGAAAAGCGCGGTAACAAAGGCTACTACATACGCGGAACCTTTACACATAATAATACCGACTTCACCAATGATATCTTCCATATGGCTGACCTCGGATTTACAGAGCTGTCGATGGAACCGGTCGTATGCCCTCCCGGCGATCCGTACGCATTGACCTATGACGATCTGCCTGTCCTGTTTGAACAGTATGAGATTCTTGCAAAGGATATGCTGAGAAGAGAAAAAGAAGGCAAACCCATTACCTTTTACCACTATATGCTTGACCTGAATTCCGGTCCGTGCATCTATAAACGCATCTCAGGCTGCGGCTCAGGCACCGAGTATATGGCGGTCACGCCGTGGGGTGACCTCTACCCCTGTCACCAGTTCGTCGGCAATCCCGACTATCTGCTGGGTAACGTATTTGACGGCGTCACCAACCCCGATGTACAGAATGAGTTCAAACTATGTAACGCTTATGCCCGTCCCGATTGTAAGGAATGCTGGGCAAAGCTGTATTGCTCCGGCGGATGCGCGGCAAATGCTTACCATGCGACCGGCTCGGTCACAGGCACCTATCAATACGGCTGCGAGCTGTTCAAAAAGCGCATAGAATGTGCGATCATGATGAAGGTTGCACAGGCGGAAACGGACGAATGAGCAACCTTCGCGGATAATCAATAACACATCTTATTGAAAGCAGCGCCCGGTGGTGCTGCTTTCATTGATGCATGGGGGGTACATCCGCAATCCGATTCTTTTTCACAAAAATTATCCTCTCAAACTATTTACAAATTCCAAATAATAGTGTATAATAGCTTTTGTCGCAAGGCTTTCAGCGAAAGCTGTCCATATGGGGGTATAGCTCAGTTGGTAGCCCGACAGGATGGCTTACGCACCCCAAACAATTGAATATCTATACGTGGGGGTATAGCTCAGATGGTAGCCCGACAGGATGGCTTACGCACCCAATATCTATACGTGGGGGTATAGCTCAGATGGTAGAGCGACAGGGTCGCTTACGCACCCCATAGAGAATTTTTGTCGTCGACATCGTTTCACGATGCCTCCGACCCGCCATTCAATAATGGTGAGTCCGACATCTACAATTTCATACATTTGACACGGGGGTATAGCTCAGATGGTAGAGCGCATGGTTCGCATTCATGAGGTCAGGGGTTCGATTCCCCTTATCTCCACCAAGGTCGTATGAAAAGAAAAACCCGTCTGTTTTTCGTAAACAGACGGGTTTTTTCTATGCCTTTTTATGCTGTGATCGGATAGCTTTCCTGTTCCTCCATACCGAGAAAGAACTGCCGGATATTCATGTTCAGTTCGATATTCAATTCATAATCACGATATACGTCAATACGTCGTATCATCGAATTAACGATCATTTTTTTCGCTTCGATCGTTGCGCTGTCATACAGGGTCGACCATGAAATGATCTCATCATATTGATCACTCAAATCCTTTATCAGGTTTTCAGAGGATTCCACGTCACGCTCGGCTTTTTCATATTGCTCCTTCAAGGTCGAAACCTTCGACTCGGACTCTTCGACTAATTCGGCGAGCGTCGTTTGTGAAAAAGCACTCTCTCCTTGAATCGACTTTACAACCTCTGCTCTCAGCTTGTTCAGCTTTTCCAGTTCTTTAGCGTATTCGGATTGACAGCGTTTCAAGTTGGCTTTTCTGATCGTCAGCTCTTCTTGGTAACGGGAACTGATAACGGCGCTTTTAGGTATCCCCTTAATACGGTCAAAAATCTCTTTCACCACTTCCTCAGCGATACTGTCGAGCTTTTTCTGCATATAAATTGATTGTCCGTCGCAATCGGTCGCCTTCCTCGTCTTTCCGTAGCAAACATAGCGGACTCGGGGCTTCTTGACAAGGGTTCCGTCTTTTTTGGTGTAATACTTGCAGGCAGTAGAGAGGTGAAGCCTTGCGCCGCAGTGACCGCAAAAGACATTACCGGATAAGAGTGCGTTGCCTTTCATATTCATCGGAACTCGCGGCTTATTCCTCATCACGGCTGCCCGTTGCTGTAAAATGTCCTGCGCCCTGTCGAATTGCTCTTGTGAAATAATCTGTAATTCGGGAATAAAAGG
>OMTA01000059.1:0-7993 GCA_900313895.1 uncultured Eubacteriales bacterium
TGTGCGCCGCTGCCGCTGAAGCCTCTGTTGAAAGTCGTGCAGCGCAGAAAGGATTCCGGTTCATCAAGGGTTCATTCCTTTTTCGGCGGATCGTCAAAGTACGCAAAAAGCGTCTACCCGCGGAGCGTTCTGTTGACGATCGATGCGCGATTTGAGAACGGTCATTTTTCTGTCAGTAAGAATGCTGACGAGCTGCTGTCGATACTCTACGGCGATTATATGACGCTTCCCGATGAAGCGCACCGTGATATAAAAAAGCATTATCTGAAAGTCGATCTACACCATTCTTATGAAGATTATTTGGACTGGCAAAGAGAACAGGTGATCGACACATATACAAGAAGTATTCGTTAAGGAGCAATCTTTATGAAGCTGCAGACAAAGCTTTTTATTATGCTGACTGTCTGCCGGTCGCCGCATTGACAGTCGGGTGCGGAAACAAGAACAAAGAAGATAACAATGATCAGGATGCTTCGATCGAAACGGATTACGGAACACTGCACTTTCCGAAAGAATGGGAATACTCTTTTTCGTTTAAGATCGACGAATCCGACGAGAACTATGTTGTCGTATCCGCTACCAACGGTAGACGGCTGCTATTATGTGAATGATGTGGCAACCTACGCGGGTCTGTTCAAGTATACCGACGGCAAGTACTACTACGCTAACAGCAGGGATCTGATCATCACCGGCGCCAGGGCAAACGAAAAGGGACAGTATTGGGTCACCAAGACCAATGATATCGTTCCTGCCGGCTTCTACACGGTAGATGAGAACGGCGTGCTCACTTTCAGCTGATCGTTTGAGAAAAAGCAATCATTAGTTGAATGAAATGTGGGAGAAGATGCTTTTATGCGTCTTCTCCCACACAAGTTGATTTGTGCTTATATAATCACAGGGACGCCTGCAATTATATAAGCATAAAGTGAAATTTGGAGGAAATATGCACCCGAGAGTGTTGATTGTAGGTACGGTTCCGTATAACCCGAAAATGACGTCGCGCGCCTTTAAGGCGTACTTCAGCTTTTGGGAAAAAGAGAACCTCGCCCAGGTTTTTTCCAATCCGCAAGAACCGATCAAAGGTCATTGCGGAAGATTGTATCAAATAACTGACGCAAGATTACTCAAAAAAGCGTTGGGCAAAAAGCTCTCTGTCGGAAAGCGATATGTTTATGAGGATCTGAGCGATTCTCCGGCGCAGGACACGACGAAGGAGCGCAAGCGAGGGATCATTCCTTTTTTATATAAAATCGGATCGAGAAAGAATTCTTTTTCATGTTTGATGCGAAAATGGTTATGGAAAAAAAGTCGGTGGTGTACGGATGACTTCAACAGCTGGCTGGATGATTTCTCGCCGGAATGTGTCTTTCTCAGCTTTTCCGATGACTTTTTCATTCCTACCATAGCGCTTTATGTCGCTGAAAGATTTGATATTCCGATCGTTTCGTCGATAGGTGATGACTATTATTTTAATCATCGTTTTTCGCTTAATCCGTTTTATTTTCTATACAGAGGGCTGTATAAAAAGCTGATTCGCAGCGTCTTTGCGCATGGGGGCAGCGCTATTTACATCAGCGACAAAATCAGAGATAAGTATAACAGTGAATTTGCGCTGGACGGCAAAACGGTATATCTCTGCTCTGAAATAGAACGCAGAGAGTTCCGTCCCGTCAATACCGAGAACCCTTCCGTCTGCTACTTCGGCAATATCCGACAGGGGAGGAACGAATCTCTCAGCGATATCGCTTATGCGTTGGGAAGGATAAACCCCTCCTATCGTCTGACGGTATGCTCCGGTCAGAATGACCGCGATATTGTAAAGGTGCTGACCGATAACCCTTTTATCGATTTTCTGGGCGCGATCCCATATGAAGAGGTAAAAAAGCGATCGGCTGACGCGGATGTGCTGGTGATCGTGGAAGGGTTTAAAAAGAAGCATATCAACTATACAAGATATTCACTTTCTACAAAGGCGGCGGATTCTCTGGCGAGCGGAGCGGCAATACTGGTATACGGCTCGCGTGAATGCGGCGTTATAGAGTATATGAGGTCGACAGAAGCCGCAACGGTTTGTACGGAAAAGGAGCAACTGGAGAACAGCGTTCGCCGATTGCTGTTTGATGAAGCGTGCCAAAAGAAGCAGTATCATAATGCCGTACATATATCTCAAAAAAACCATACCTTAAAAAACAGTGTTGCTGTTTTTGAAAGCGTTGTAGAGGAGAGCGTAGCATCGTATGAAAAACAACATTGATTACAGCGTTATTATCAGTACGTGCGATGCTTTTTCCGACTTGTGGGATGCTTATTTTGACTTTTTCAAAAAGAACTGGGCGGACTGTCCCGCAAAGGTATATCTTGTTACGGATAAGGAGACCTCCCGCCGCTTTGACGGCATTGAAATCATAGCAGCGGGAGCCGGCGCCGAAATCACCGAACGCCTCGCTAAGGCTCTTGAAAAGATAGATACCGAGTATATTCTCTTTACTTTGGAAGATTATTTTTTGATACAGAAGATCGAAAATGCTAAGCTGGATAACGCACTGCAGTTTATGAACGAGGAGAATGTGGATTATATTCGCTTGTACGGCGCGAGTCGATACTATCTTCGCAAAGAGGGCGCAAGGGAAAGCGTTTCTTATCCCGGCTTTTATTTTCGCGATATCAGCGAGGGTAACTATAAGGTGAGTCTGTATGCCGGATTATGGCGCACGGATTTCATGCGGAAAACGCTTGGTAAAAAGCAAAACGCTTGGCAGTATGAGGTGTCGTTGACACAGATGGCGCGTGATCTGGATGCCTGCTGTGTGATCAGCAATAACCGGGAGTTTCCGATATTGGATGTGATCAGAAAAGGAAAACTGCTGCACAGAGCGAAAAAATATCTCAAAGAGAACGGCTGCTCTCTGCCGTCACGAGAGGTGATCGGTTACCGCGCGGAGTTTTCGATCTGGTTTCGGACTAAGCTCAGGCATATCTTCCCGCAAAAGAGTTTCAGCAAGATCAAGCGCGTTATGGTCAGACGCGGTCATCGTTTTTACAGTAAGGATTGAGGGAAGGGAGCGCACCGATGAAAGTTGCACAGATCAACGGCGGAGTTTCCGGAAGCACGGGAAAAATCATGGGCGGTATCAAAAAGTTGATCGAGGCGCATGGTCATAAGGCGCTTTGTATGGCTCCCGTGATCTCGCCGGAGCTCAGCAAACAGTCGGGTTACAGCTATGAGCGAATCGGAAATTCTTTTTCGCGAAAGCTCTCGGTGTTGTTTTGTCGCCTGACCGGGCTTCATGAATTTGCCGCGCCGTTCGCAACGCTTCGAATGATCGGCAGGCTCAAGAAGTTTGACCCGGATCTGATCCAGCTTCATAATCTGCACGGAGATTTTATCAATCTTCCGATGCTGTTCAAGTATATCAAAAAGCATCATATCAAAACCGTATGGACGCTGCACGACTGTTGGGCGTTTACGGGTCATTGTCCTCATTTTGAGTTGCAGGGCTGTGAGAAATGGCGGGAAGGCTGCTATGCCTGCCCGAGTTATACCCATTATCCGAAGACCTATCTGGACGACGCGCGACGGATGTACCGAAAGAAGAAAAAGTGGTTTTGCGGCGTCGAAGATATGACGCTCGTCACCCCGTCGCGGTGGCTTGCCGGTCTGGTGAAGGAGTCCTTTCTCGGCGGCTACGAAGTCCGGGTGATCCCGAACGGGATCGATCTCAGCGCTTTTACGCCGACCGAAAGTGATTTCAGATATAAGTATGGTCTGGAGAACAGGACGATCATCCTAGGCGTATCATTTGTCTGGGATAAGAGAAAAGGAATCGACGTCTTTCCTTTACTGAGAGATGAATTGAACGATCGTTACGCGATCGTATTGGTCGGGACTAACGATCAGATCGATAAAAGCCTGCCGAAAGGGATCCTGTCTATTCACAGAACGGTTGACAGGCATGCGCTGGCAGAGATATATACGGCTGCCGATATGGTGGTCAATCCGACACGCGAGGATAATTACCCGACTGTTAATTTGGAGGCGGTTGCCTGCGGAACGCCGGTCATCACCTTCAATACCGGCGGCAGCCCCGAAAGCCTTGACGAAAGCTGCGGAAGCGTTGTCGAAAAGGATGATATCGACGGACTTGTTGCGGCGATAAAAGCAAGGGGACGTAAAAGCAAGGATATCGTGCAGGGCTGTATAGAAAAAGCAAAAGCCTTTGACGAAACAAAGAACTATCAATTCTACGAGGAGATTTACACAGGTGGAACGGATCGGCGGTAAAAAACTGAAGATCAATGACGGTATCGTGTTCGCGGTTCTCGCGATCAGCGGTCTGGATTTTATGAACGTGGGTATTTTTATCCTCGGCGCTTTTGCGCTGGTTTATATTGCGTTCAATCACAACTTTGTCCCGACAAAGGCGATCATCCCGGTCGTTCTCTTTGGGATCACCTATGCTGTTTCTCTATTCTGGGTCGATGGAAGCTTGAATAATATCATTAAGGCGCTGCTTATCCCCGTTGTATGGTTGTTCGGTTATATATTTCTGACCGGAAAACCGTTCGAAACGCTGATGAAAGCGCTGGTGTTTATGGCGTTCGGAATGGTGATGCACGGTATTATAAACCTGATCTACAATATCGTTATCGGTAACGACTACCATACCGGTCAGGTGTATGATGTATTCTCCCGATCCATTTCCAGCGCTACCGGTCAGACGACAAATTTTACGATGATCGTTGCGTTGGCTTTTTGGCTGGTGTTTATTCAGAGGAATGTATGGCTAAAGATCGTCAGCGCTGTCTTATACCTGATCGCGCTGTATTATGATGTCAGTATCGGCGGAAGAACATTCTTGGTTATGAGTTTGTTTTCGATAGTGTTCTGTTCGATCGCCTACTTGTTCTTTTTCTTCAAAGACCGCAATTCCTACCGTAAGGGAATCATTTTGATCCTCGTTTTGGTGATTGTATTCGTATTCGTAATCGTTGCCTACAATCGCAACTGGTTTTCTATACGAAGTATCTTCTCTTCTTCCTATCTGAACACCCGACTCCAGCGCGGCTCTAATGTTGTCAACGATCAGCGGTTTGAGAGAAAAGGAATCTACCTGAAGCATATGGGCGAGTTCCTATGGGGTGGTCACGCGCTCTCTCAGGCATACGACATTTCCTATGCGCATGATATTTGGCTGGATACTTATGACGAGGCGGGCATGATCGTGTTTGTAACTCTGCTGGCATACACGGTTTTCAGTATTATTCATTTTTTCAAAATCGCGATGGTCAAGATGATCGATCTGAAACATCGCATTGTTTTGATCAATTTGATGTTGATAATGATGGCTCAGTTTTTTATAGAACCGATCATAAAGAGCGTGCCGATATTCTTCTTCCTATATCTCGTGATAGACGGGATGATTTGTGCCTGTATTTTGAATGATAAAACGAGGGAGCGTGCGGCTTTGTGAGAATCATCATGCTTTCCAACTTCATGAATCATCATCAGTACGGCCTTTCCGAAGCGTTGTATCGCCTGACAGACGGCAACTATACCTTTGTCGCGTGCGAACCGGTTCCTTTGAACCGGCGCGAAATGGGATATCATGAGTATGCGGCGAATCAGTTTCATATGCGCTTGACCGCCGAGAATCGCGATCAGATAGAGAAAATGATTCTCTGTTGCGATGTGTTGATCTGCGGCTCGGCGCCGGATGAATTGATCGCGCCGAGAATCAGACAGCACAAGCTGACCTTTCGTGCGTCCGAAAGATTGTTCAAGACGCCGTTTACCGTCACTAACCTGCCGCACCGTATCGGCTCCATGCTCAAGCATTTTATTCCTTATCAGAATGAGATGCAGTATTCGCTGTGTGCAAGCGCGTATACGCCTGTTGATATGAGCCGATTCGGCTGTTATCGCAACAGAATGTACCGATGGGGGTATTTTCCCAAGGCGGTGACATATGATTGTGATGATCTGATCGTGAAAAAGGATCCCGAAAAGCTGTTATGGTGCGGAAGACTGGTCGATTGGAAACGACCTGATGAAGCTGTCCGCTTAATGATGAGGCTGAAGAAAGATAAGATCAACGCGTCTTTGGATATCATCGGTATCGGTGAGACGGAACAGCGGTTACGTCATATGATCCGTGAAAACGGCTTGGAGGACCGGATCAATCTGCTCGGTGCCATGTCGCCGGAACAGGTTCGGGAACATATGTGTCGAGCGGGGATCTACCTGATGACCAGTAATCGCCGCGAGGGATGGGGAGCGGTTGTCAATGAGGCGATGAACAGCGGCTGCGCGGTAGTCGGCTCACATATTGCAGGCTCCGTTCCTTACCTGATCCGTCATAATGTTAACGGATTGGTGTACCGATCGGGCGATGAGGATATGCTTTACAACGGTGTAAAGCGGTTGCTGGCTGATCGGGATGAACAGCTCCGGCTGGGGAAGGAAGCTTATCGGACGATCACCGAATCATGGAATCCGGATACAGCGGCGGAGCGTCTGATCGAGCTGAGCAGGCATATTCTTGCAGGCGAACGCTCGCCGGAGCTATACGGCGAGGGACCGTGCAGTAAAGCGCCGATCATGAAGGAGGAATATTAATGAGTTCTTATCAACTGGGGCGATATGATATCAAGGAGGTTCAGCTCAAAATGCTGGAGATCCTGACAGAAATAGATCGTATCTGCAACAAGTATCATCTTCGATATCTGTTGGATGGCGGAACGATGCTGGGCGCGGTCAGGCACAAGGGCTTTATCCCGTGGGATGACGATGCCGATGTGATGATGCCCAGGGATGACTACGATCAGTTTTTAAAAGTTGCAAATGATGAGCTTCGACAAAAGAATATGGTGTTCCAGTGTATCGAAAATACGCGCGCGTATCCCTATAACTTCGGCAAGGTATTCCTTGAAAACACCAGATTTGTCGAGCGCTTTACCGCAAAGCTCGATATATCTCACGGCGTTTATGTTGATGTTTTCCCGATGGATTATGTGGATACGGCGCATTATATGCAGCATTCAAAAATGATCGGTCATTATACGATGCTCAGGTATTATAAGCTCGGTATTTCAAAAAGAGCAAAGGGGTTGATCGCAAAGCCTATGCCGCTTTCTTTGATCAACGCCGGGGCAAACGCCCACATGAAATATCTGAAAAAGAAAAGCGGGCTGGTATGTAAGCTCTGTCATCACGGAAAAAACAAGCCGCCTATCCCGATCTCGTTGTTTGATCATTATACAGAGCTTCCCTTTGAGGGGCGGATGCTGCGCGTACCATATGAATATGATGACTTTCTGAAAGGCCGCTACGGCGATTATATGCGGCTTCCGGATAAAGAACACCGTGTTCCCATACACGATTTGCTGGAGATAGAGATATGAAAAATCCTGTGATTGGATATACGACCGGCGTTTATGATCTGTTCCATATCGGACACCTGAATATTCTCAAAAGAGCGAAGGAACAGTGTGATTATCTTATTGTCGGCGTCAGTACGGACGAGTTGGTCGTTCGCGAAAAAGGGAAAAGACCCATTATCCCATACAAGGATCGGGTCGAGATCGTGAAATCGATCCGGTATGTGGATCAGGTCGTCGAACAGCCCGATAAGAACAAACTGCAGGCGTATGAGCGCTATCATTTTAACAAAATGTTTGTGGGGAGTGATTGGAAGGGAACAGAGGCTTGGGATCGCTTTGAAGAACAGTTCGCGCCTTTGGGTGTAGAGATCGTCTATCTGCCTCATACCGACGGGATATCGTCGACGAGGCTTACGAACGCGCTTCTGTCAGAAAAGAGGAATAAAGATGAATGAGTCGTCACGTACCAAAAACGTAGCCAGAAACGTAACGATTTCTCTTGTGTGTCAGGCGTTGAATATGCTGATCCAGTTCGTGGGCAGAACGATCTTTATTATGATGCTCGGCAAGGTGTATCTCGGTATCAGCGGACTTTTTACCAATATCCTGACCA
>OMTA01000059.1:8010-9844 GCA_900313895.1 uncultured Eubacteriales bacterium
CTATGATATTCAGTATGTACAAGCCGCTCGCGAATCAAGATACGGAAAAGCTCAAGTCGATCATGCTTCTGTACAGGAAAGCATATACCATCATCGGCTCGGTCGTTCTCGGGGCAGGACTGTGCGTCATTCCTTTTCTCGGTCAAATGATCGGAGATGTGCCGGATATCCCGGAAAATATCTATTTGATCTATATCCTGTATCTGGTCAATTCGGCTTCATCCTATTTCTTTGTCTACAAAAAATCTATTATTATCGCAGATCAACGGCAGTATGTCGTTAATATCTATCAGGAGCTGACCACCCTGATCCAGGTTATCGCACAGTCTGTGATCCTCCTCCTGACAAAGAACTTTATCCTCTTTTTGGTGATACAGATTTGCTGTACGCTGCTGAATAATATCTGGACAGCGCATAAGGCGAATAAAATGTATCCTTTCTTAAAGGAGAAATCTACAGAACTGCCAAAGGAAGAGAAGAAGACTATCTTCTCGAATGTCAAGAGTCTGGCATTGTATAAGTTTGGGTCTGCGATCCTCAACGGCACCGATAACATTATTATATCCTATATGTTTTCGGTCATTTTTGTCGGAATGGTGTCGAATTATGTGATGATCACCAATATGTTCACTACCGTCTTGAGCAAGGTCACTAATTCGTTCACTGCGAGCATCGGCAATCTGAATACGGAGGACAATCCGGGAAAACAGTATTTTGTTTTTAAGAAGTTGTTTTTTCTGACGGTTTGGATTTTCGGGTTTGTATCCTTCGGAATGCTTTTGTTTTTCAATGATGTGATCGAGCTGTGGCTGGGAGATGAATATGTGCTGTCTTTCCTGACGGTTATCTCATTGGTCATCAGCTTTTATGTCAGTTCGGTACAGTTTGCGACCTACACCTTCCGTACAACGCTCGGACTGTTCCGCCAGGGGCGTTTCGCGCCCTTGATCGCTGCAGTCCTGAACATCGGCGCGTCGATATTACTGGCTGATCTGATAGGATTGAGCGGCATTTTCTTCGCAACCGCGATCTCACGTTTTTTCGTTATCACATTGGTGGATGTCGTATTGATCTATCGCTTTTGCTTCAAAAGAAATCCTCTTGAATACTACGGCTTTTATTTCGGCTATATCTTTCTGATAGCCGCGTTGTATTTTATCACGAAACCCATATTGGGACTTGTCCCGCTGGAGGGCGTTTTCGGCTTGATCGTCAGGGTCGTGATCGCGACCGTGCTTTTCAACGGCACGTTTTTAATGATCTTCGGACGAACCAGGATGTTTCGTGAGATATGGGATAGCTTTGTCGGCTTGTTCAGAAAAAAGAAACTAAGATCGGCAAAGTAGTCGGTTGGATATGTTATGATACTAAAAAAGGATCTGTGTGATTTTCGTCGCGCGGATCCTTTTTAGTTGCATAAAAGTATGCAACTATACGGGTGTATTCGTCATAGTTGAGAGGCATCAAATGATTACGAAAGGAATGTTAACATGAGTATTGCGAGTGAAATAACAAGGATAAAAGGCAATATAACATCTGCGTACACTTCCTGCGGCCGAAAGGGCGCGACCCTGCCGACGCTGCAAAACAGCGCGAACTTGGCGGATGCGATAGACGACATCCCGACCGGTGCGGATATCGCCCCGATCACAGACGCGATCCGAAAAAAGACAGGTGTGACCGGCGAGATCAGTCCCGTACAGGCAGAGCTGGATATCTTAGCGCAGGCTGCCCGACCGGTACAGGATATCCCTGCCTATATTCGTACAGAGGCAAAACGCGTTGCCGAGCTTGTGAAAAGTCATCAGACGGCAAACAGTGTTTCGTTTATCTG
>OMTA01000052.1 GCA_900313895.1 uncultured Eubacteriales bacterium
TAGATCTTCTGACTTGTCTTTTTCATCTTCCGACCGCCTCCTTATCACCAAAACGGTTCATCAATACAAGGAAGCCGAGGATGACCACCATCAGGACCACCGCGATCGCCGAGCCCGTGTTGTGGTTGAACTGGAATACGCGCTCGATGACGTCGCCGATCATCAGCTGATCGCCGCCCAGATACTGGGCAACAAGGAAGGTGGACGCCGTCGGAACGAACACCATCGTCACGCCGGAGATGATACCGGGTATCGACAGCGGAAAAATGACCTTGCGGAACACATGAAAGCTGTTACAGCCGAGATCCCGCGCCGCTTCGATCAGCGAGTCGTCGAGCTTCGCCATGACAGCATGGATCGGCAGGATCATAAAGGGCAGAAATTCGTAGACCATGCCCACGACTATCGCGCCGGTATTGCCGATCAGCGAGATATGGATGCCCGCCATCTGGAGCAGCGTATCCAGGGGACCGTTGCTCTGCAGGATCAGCACCCACGCGTAGATACGCAGAAGGAAGTTCATCCACATCGGCACCATCAGAAACATCACGATGATGCTCTGCTTGCGCTCCGAGGCGCGCGAGATCGCGAAGCTCAGCGGATACGCGAGGATCAGACAGATCAGGGTCGATATCAGCGCCACATACAGCGAGTACAAAAAGATATGGCTGTAGTCGGCGACATTGGCAAAGTTTGCGAGTGTAAACGCGCCCGTATCATCGGTAAACGCGTAGAACAGTACCATAATGAGCGGTACGATGGTAAACACCAGCATCCATCCCAGATACGGGATCGCCGGACGTTTTGATTTGATCGCCGAGCGATTCGCCGAGCGGCGCTTGTTCTTATTCAAAGAATACTTGTTTTTCGGCGAGAGAGCGGTCGTCTGATTCTTTTTCATCTCACTGCACCTCACGGACAGAGGCTTTCTTGAAATCAAAGCCCAGCGAGACATAGGTCGCGACCTGTTCGTCGATATCGCTCTGCATGATCCACTTTCTCTCGTCGCTCTCGAGGATGATCTCGTTATGCTCGCCCTTCCAGATGACGGATTCGATATAGACCTCGTCGAGCACACCTACGCCGTCCGCGGCGATATAGACCGCGTCGGGAGGCAGAACGATCTCGATCTTTTCACCCTCCTCGTAGTAGGTATCGGGGATGGTGACCTCGTTCCCCTCCAGGCGGAAAGTGGTTGTATTATTTTCTTTATCAGAATAATAAACCTCGGTGATGATCGTGTTATCGGGCGCGAGGAACATTTTATCCATGATATGGATATTAAAGGGATCGACGCGCATACCGATCTCGTCGCCCACCTTTTGGGCAACGGTCGAATGGATGAGCCACTGGCAGTTATGGCAGCGCACGCTCATCTCAAAATGCACGCCCTTGAAGATAACGTCCTCCACCACGCCGACGAGCTTCGCCTGCGACGGATCGACGACCTCGATATCCTCGGGACGGATGACGACGTCGACGGGCATATTCTGCGGAAATCCCTTATCGACGCAGTCGAGATCAACGCCCAAAAGCCGCACCTTCTTATCCTCCAGCATGATACCATTGATGATGTTCGCCTCACCGATGAAGTCGGCGACAAAGGCGTTTGCGGGCTCGTTATAGACGTCCTCGGGCGTACCGACCTGCGCGATGACGCCGTTGTTCATAACGACGACGCGATCCGACATGGTCAGCGCCTCTTCCTGGTCGTGGGTGACGTATACAAAGGTTTTCTGGGTTTTCTGTTGGAGCTGTTTGAGCTCAATCTGCATATCTTTTCTCAGCTTCAGATCCAGCGCGCCGAGCGGCTCGTCCAACAAAACGACCTTCGGATCACATACCAGCGCTCTCGCGATAGCTACACGCTGCTGCTGACCGCCCGACAACGACTGTACCGAGCGCTTTTCATAGCCCTTCAGATCCACGACGGCAAGCATCTGCTTGACCTTTTGCTCGATCTCTTTCTTCGGCAGCTTTTTGAGCTTCAGTCCGAAAGCTACATTGTCAAATACATTCAAATGCGGAAACAGGGCATACTTCTGGAAGACGGTATTGACGTTGCGCCGATTGGCGGGAACACCGTTCACCAGCTCGCCTTCAAAGTACACCTCGCCCTCCTGCGGGGTCTCAAAGCCCGCGATGATGCGCAGGGTCGTCGTTTTACCGCAGCCGGAGGGACCCAGCAGGGTAACGAACTCTTTGTCATAGATGTCAAGGCTGATATTATTCAATATCACCTCATTTGAATACTTGAAGTTGATATCTTTCAAAGATACGACAGATTTTTTCAATTATCTAACCTCCTTATTTCAAGGCCGTCAGGATAAAATCGCCTGAACCCACGGCCCGACCGCTTCATGCCAACAGGTTTGCATTTTAATCCGTTAAAGCGTTCAATTATGAATTATACTTTTACACAGATATTTTGTCAATAAACGCAAAGAATTAAAAATGTAAAAATATAGCCAAAAAAACATCGTTTTTAACCTATTTATATAGAATCATGCTATATTGACAAATCTGTCGAAAGGACTATAATTAATAGTAACTATGGTAATGTGGGTAATTGCGGTCAGAGACCGATTGTCGATTGACAATGGACAATGGTCAATTATCGGCGGAACATCCGCACCTGATTCCTATTGCGGAATTCAATAACGCCCCTATATTCCAAAACGCGTCAGCGTTTCCCAAAACTGTCAATTGTCAACTATCAACTGTCAATTGTCACCGTCAAGGAGTATTCTATGTTTCAGATAGCAAAAGAACACAAAGGCTTCGGCAAGCAGATCTTCCTCTTGGCGAAGAATGAATTGATCAAAAAGTATAAGGGCGCGATCATCGGTCCGTTCTGGGCGGTCGTCAAACCCCTTTTCACCCTGTTTGTTTACTGGTTCGCGTTTGATATCGGTCTGAGAAAAGCCGGCAGCGTCCACGTCGTCTTTGAAGACGGCACGGATCTAGGCACCTACAGCCGATTCCTGTTCATGCTGGTCGGCTTCATCCCGTGGTTCTTTATTCAGGACAGCATTCTGCAGGGCTCGCGTTCGATTATTCTGAACAAGCAGTTCGTCACCAAGGTCAGCTTCCCCGTTTCCACCATCATGACCTTTACACAGGTCTCCCGTATGTACGTTCATCTGTTCCTCAGCGGTTTGATGTACATCTATCTGATTTTCGTCGGCGGCACGGTCAACGGCGTCCAGGGCGGTATTGCTCCGTCATGGTATAACCTGCAGTACTTCTTCTACACGCCGCTGATGTTCCTGTTCTTCCTTGCATTTATCTGGTCAACGGCGCCGATGGCGGCGTTCTCGCGTGACTTTGAGAACATGATCATTTCCGTCATGTCCGGCGTATTCTGGCTTTCCGGTATCGTCTACGACACCTACAGCCTCGACAACGAGGTCCTGCGCCGCATCATGCTGGTCAACCCGATCACCTTCTTTGCCAACGGCTACCGCAACACCTTCCTCTATAACCGCGGATTCTGGGAATATCCGACTGAGTTCATCGTTTTCGTTATCGAATTCCTCGTTTTGATTGTTCTCGGCATCTTCAACTACAACCGTCTGCGCAAAAAGCTGCCCGACGTTCTGTAAGGGCGAGAGGTAATACGATCCCTCAGGAGGATTATCATGGCAAAACAAAAAGAAAAGTCAGAGTTTGAGAAGTCCCTCGATAAGGACATCATCGTTGCTTTCAATCATATTTCAAAGGAATACACCCTCTATAAAAACGATCAGGAGCGTTTCAAGGCGCTGTTCAAAAAGCCGAAGAACGCGAAGATCAAGCGCGCCCTCAACGACGTTTCCTTCCAGCTCAAGCGCGGCGAGAGCATCGGTATCATCGGCGATAACGGCGCGGGTAAATCCACCCTCTTGAAAATGATCACCGGCGTCACCTTCCCCGATGAAGGCGAAGTCTACGTCGGCGGTACGGTCGCGGCGCTTCTTGAGCTGACCGCGGGCTTTGTTCCCGAGATGACCGGCCGCGAGAACATCTATTTAAAAGGCTACATCCTCGGTCTTGAGGATGATTATATCAAAGTGATCGAAGAACGCATCGTCGATTTTGCGGAGCTGGACGTCTATATCGACCAGCCTGTCCGCACCTATTCCAGCGGTATGAAAATGCGTCTGGGCTTTGCGATCAACGTCAATATCGATCCCGACATCCTCGTTATCGACGAGGCGCTGTCCGTCGGCGACGCGGCGTTCCGTAAAAAATGCCGCCAGCGTATCGCCGAGATCATGGCGGCGGGCACCACGATCCTCTACGTCAGCCACCATCCCGAGACCGTCGCCGAGATCTGTAACCGCGCGATCTATCTCAGAAAGGGCACTATCCTCTATGACGGCACCGTCGAAGAAGCCTTCGAGATCTACGGACGCGACAAAGAAGAGGATCGCAAGAAGAAAGAAGCTAAGAGACAGGCGAAGAAAGACAAAGAACTCGCCGAGCTCAAGGACATCGAGAAAAAGCTCGAGAAAGTCAACAATCAAGCAGTAAAAAAATAAACGGTAGGGACGAGCATTGCTCGTCCGCAGGCGACGATGGTCGCCCCTAAAAACATAGTTTGAACACATCCAACCACTAACCACTAACCACTAACCACCAACCACCAACTACCAATTGAGGTCACCATGCTCAACACTGTCAGAGAAAACGAGCTGCGCCTCGCTGTCGATCAGATACGCCGCAAGTCCCTTTCGGACAGCGGCGTTTGTATCATAGGCGAAGGTTTGCTCAAAGATTCGCTCAAAAAGGCAAGTGAATATACGGACTCCCGTTACGGCTTTTTCGGCAGCACGGCACAGCTTCCCGCCGATTGCAAAAAGCTGTGGTACATCACGGACGACAACGCGTTTGCCGCCCTCGAGTCGGTCACGGCTTTTTGCGCCTCGCGACAGATCGAGCTGACTGTTATTGTTCTTTTATCGAATATTAATAATGATCCCGTCGTTCAAAGATACGCCGAGATGGAGTTGATCAGCACCCACGAAAACCTCAGACAGCTCCGCGATATCCTGACCGCTGCCTACCGCGGCGGCTGCGCGGTCAAGGCGATATTCTGTGATCGGCTTTTCAGCGTTGACAGCGATATCCTCGGACTTTCCGGGATCGCGAGCGCGGCTGAGGATCAGGGCACGATCACGATCCATCCCGCCGACGCGCTGACCTATTCTTCCGCTTTATATCTGCCGGATGCGATCACGGCGATCCATACCGTCAGTAGATTCGGCAAGGCAGGCAACGTCTACAACGCCACCTCCTTTTTCATGAATCGCTATGAGCTGAAAAGCAAGGTCTATTCCCTGCTCGCCCGCGACGGCGTAATGCTCAGCCTGTCCGACGGCGACAGCGCCACGACCTACGCGGCGATCTCCGATGGCAAGCTGAGAGCACTTGGCTTTGAGCCTGTATGCGGCGCGGACGACGCGATCCGCTACACCCTGCTCGCCTATCTCAAACGCTACGACATCCGTCCGTCGGTGATTTCTGACGGCTACAGCGGCAAGCTCAACCTCTTGCGCGCGCTTCTCAAGAATATGCTCCGCGAATTTGACCGCATCTGTCGCAAGCATCAGATCCGCTACTTCTTATCCGGCGGCTCGATGCTCGGCGCGGCGCGTCACGGCGGATTCATCCCGTGGGATGACGACATCGACGTCGGTATGCTCCGCGAGGATTTCAACCGTTTCAAAGAGATCGCACCCAAAGAGCTGGATCCGCGCTACAGCTACCAGAGCTTTACCAATAAAAACGGCTACCATTTCTTTTTCGACCGCGTCACGGCAAACAGCACCTACTTTGCCTCACGCTATTCCGACGGCTACGAAATGCCCAAGGGCTTTTCCATCGACATCTTCGTCTACGACCGCGTTCCCGATGATCCGAAAACATGGAAACGCATCTGGAAACGCCTGATGAACAAACGCCTGTTCATGAACGTCCGATGGAAGAACGAACCACGCGGAGAGGGCAAGGCTCGCCTTGTATCAAAACTCCTCCTGCCTTTCCTGCGTTTACGCGATATGGACAGCTATTCCGCATCCTACGACAAAGCAACGCGAAAATACGAGCATACCGATTCCAACACCATCATGGTTCCCGCCACCGACCATATCTACCGCGACATGATGCCGCGCGAGTGGTTCACCGAGGTGATCCCGTGGAGATTCGAGGATGTCGATACCTTTATGCCGAAAGGATACGACGGCTTTCTCAAGATCTGGTACGGCGAGGATTATATGCAAATGCTCCCGCTGTACAAGCAAACGCCCTACCACGACTACTACCGCCTCGATCTGGGCGACCATATCCCGAACGCGGAAAAAACCGACTTCAACTTCTTCGGAGAACTTATCTAGGCATCCTTCTCCTCCGATAGCCGTAGGGACGACCATTGGTCGTCCGCTGTCATCAACGTCATTTCTTTCTCTCACGTTTCATTCATTATCAACGTCCGTCATTCTGCGGACGAGCAATGCTCGCCCCTACAAATGTTATGGACGCCTCCGATTATCAAGCATCACAAGGAGATAATATCCATGATTTTTGCAGTCATCCTTGCGGGCGGCACAGGCTCGCGCATGGGCTCAAACGATATGCCCAAACAGTTTTTGGAGATCAAAGGCAAGCCCATCATCAATCACACGATCGAAAAATTTCTCCCGAATCCCCGTTTTGAGAAGATCATCGTCCTCTCGCCGAAAAAATGGGTACACCACACCAAGGAGATCATCCGCAAATACACCGGCAAGACCGACCGCGTCACGGTGATCGAGGGCGGCGCGACCCGCAACGAGACCATCATGAACGCGATCGCCTATATCGACCGCGAGTACACCCTCGACGACGACACCATCATCGTCACCCACGATTCGGTGCGGCCCTTTGTCACCCACCGCATCATCGAGGAGAACATCGAGGCGGCGATGCGCGACGGCGCGTGCGATACCGTGATCCCCGCCACCGACACCATCGTCGAGAGTGAGGGCGTCGCGATCACCGCGATCCCCGACCGCAGAAGGATGTATCAGGGTCAGACCCCCCAGAGCTTCAAGGCAAAGCTGCTGCGCGATACCTATATGAGCCTGACGGAGGACGAAAAAGAGATCCTCACCGACGCGGCAAAGATCCTTGTCCTCAAGGGCAAAAAGGTCAGCCTTGTCCGCGGCGAGACCTTCAACATCAAGATCACCTATCCCTACGATCTCAAGATCGCGCGTTCACTCTTAGAGGAAGAAGATAATGATTAATACCATCTACCGACTGCGTTCCCCGCGCCGGTTCGAGATCGCCTTTGACGAGATCCCGCTCGACAGCGGCGTGATCGTGCGTCCGACCCACCTGTCGATCTGCAACGCCGACCAGCGTTACTATCAGGGCACGCGCGACATCCGCGTTCTCAAAGAAAAGCTCCCGATGGCGCTCATCCACGAGGGGATCGGACAGGTCGTCTACGACAGCACAGGGAGCTTCAACCCCGGCGACAAGGTCGTCATGGTACCGAATATTCCCTGTGAGGACGACCCCTATATTGCGGAGAATTACTTAAGATCCAGCAAATTCTGCGGCAGCTCCGCCGACGGCTTTTTGCAGGAATACATCTCGATCGAGCCGGAACGTCTGGTGCTTCTGCCCGACGGACTGGATCCCGACGTTGCGGCATTCACCGAGCTGGTCAGCGTCAGCGTCCACGCGGTCAGCCGCTTTGAGAAGATCGCCCATGACCGCCGCGACGATATCGGCGTATGGGGCGACGGCAACCTCGCGTTCATCACCTCGCTCCTGCTCAAAAAGATGCTGCCCGAAAGCCGCGTCCATGTCTTCGGCATCAGCCGCGAAAAGCTCTCCGACTTCTCATTTGCCGATTCGACTCACCTGACGACCGACGTCCCGGATGACCTCATGCTCGACCACGCCTTTGAGTGCGTCGGCGGCAACGGCTCGCCGATCGCGATCGAGCAGATCATCGACCTGATCCGCCCCGAGGGCACAATCTCGATCCTCGGCGTCAGCGAGTACCCCGTACCTGTCAACACCCGCATGATCCTCGAAAAAGGTCTCAGGATGTTCGGCACCAGCCGCTCGGGAAAGGCGGACTTCCGCCGCACGGTACAGCTCTACCGCGACTGCCCCGAGGTCCCGATGTACCTCAGCCGCCTTGTCGGCAACACCGTCGAGGTCAACACCTACCCCGACATCAAGCGCGCCTTTGAGATCGACGCCAAAAAAGCCTTCGGCAAAACGATCTTACATTGGAATATATAAAACAACAGCCCGAACCGCCGTGGTTCGGGTTGTTACTATTCTGTTTATAATTCAACAACCATCTTGAAAGCATTGACACTTAGTGTTGCTGCTTCCTTTTTAAACTTATATCTGTATCTAACCTCCACTATTATCTTATAATAATAACTAATGCTTATTGTTTATAAAGAATTGCATTGACTATCGCAAGTCTATATCCAAAGTTAGTATTCTTTTTATCGCATCCCATTTTTATCTCAAGTTTTTTACAATTCTTTACCTGCAAATTGTAATTTGAAACCTCAAATTGTGTAGGTAGTTATACCGCCTCATAGGGATTTAATAAAGACCTCCGAAACCGTTGAAAATAAAGGATTTTTCGCACCCT
>OMTA01000056.1 GCA_900313895.1 uncultured Eubacteriales bacterium
TAAGATTCACGCAAAAAGCCGACCCGCCGACAGTTTTGTCGGCGGGTTTCGGTTTACATAAGACATAACGATCCGTCAGGAGCAGTAGTCCTCGATGAATTGTTTTAATTCTTCTTCGGAATAAAAAACGATTCCCTCCCGCAGCCGCATCCGGTCGATCTTCGGCAGTCCGCTCACCCGCGTTTCCGTTTTGACCAAAAGCCTGTCGCCCGCGTACACCGCGATCCTGTCGTCCTCCTCGCGCGCCGTGAAGCGCGCGTTCCCATCAGCGTCCGCATACGCTCCGACACTTTCATCCGACGACGTTTTGCCCGTCGAGGCTGTCGCCGAGAATACCGTAAAGGTGATCAGAACGATCCCCGTGATCGCGATCAGTCGTTTCATATCATTCAAAACCGTTCACCTCAACCTTATTCTGGCACATTATTTAGATAATATTCCTATTTTTCGGTGCGGAAGATTGTGAAAAATCTCTGTTATTTTTCAATTAGATATTTATTTTTGATACGAAAAGTGATATAATTCTTATATATGTGTAACTATGCCCTGCGGCGTGGTTGACAAATGACAGGAGGTCGGATATATGAGAAAAACCGACATCAGTAAATATACCGATAAAATCGACGTTCAACCGAGAAAGCCATCGGCTGTCAAAGGCTTCTTCGGCGGCGTCTGGCGCATCGTCGCGACGATCCTCTTGGTCGGCGCGATCGCCGGTCTGATCGTCGGCATCTCTGTCGGTATCTTCATCTTCAATATCGCGAATGAGCCGACCGGTATCGACCTGACGGCACGCTCGCTGAACCAAAGCTCTTTCATCTATGTCAAGGATCCCGCGACCGATGAATTCGGCAAGGAACCGTACCAGACGCTGTACGGCACCGAAAACCGTATCTGGGTCAGCCTCTATGACAAGGACAAGACCTATGAGGATGACGAGAAATATATCCCGCAGGCGATGGTCGACGCGATCGTCGCGATCGAAGACAAGCGTTTTTACGAGCATAACGGCGTTGACTGGAAGCGTACCGGCTCAGCGGTACTGGCGCTGGCGTCCGGCTCCAGCAACTACGGCGGATCCACCCTGACCCAGCAGCTCGTCAAAAACCTGACCGATGACAACGAGGTCTCCCTCACCCGTAAGCTCAGAGAGATCTTCCGCGCGATCAACATCGAAAAAGAATACAGCAAGGACAAGATCATTGAGGCTTACCTCAATGTCGTCAACTTCGGCAACAACTGCCAGGGCGTTGAGGCGGCTGCAGAGCTGTACTTCAACAAGCCCATCAATCAATGTACAGTCTGTGAATGTGCCGCGATCGCCGGCATCACCCAGAACCCGTCCCAGTGGAACCCGCTGATCTATCCCGAAAACAACGAGTATCGCCGCAGAACGGTTCTCAGAGAGATGCGCGATCAGGATTTCATCACCGAGGAAGAGTTCCAAGAAGCGCTCAAGGAATCCGATACTCTTGAATTCGTCGGCTTTTCCGATGATAACGAGGACGAGGACGAGGACAAGTCCAACGTCCAGAACTGGTACATCAACCAGATGTACTATGACCTGTGCCGCGATCTGGCGAAATACTACGATATCAGCGAGTCCGCCGCTTCCATGAAGCTGTACACCGAGGGCTTGAAGATCTACTGCGCGATGGATACCAAAGCCCAGGAAATGATCGAGAAGGAAGCGCTGACCTTCAATAACGAATACGACTACGACCTGCAGATCGGTATGACGATGGTCGACTTTGACGGCAGAGTCATCGCGACGGTCGGCTCCTCTCAAGAGAAGGAAGGCCCGCTCGACTGGGACCGCGCTTCACAGTCCGTTCTGCAGCCCGGTTCTTCGATCAAGGCGATCATCCCCTACCCCATGGCGCTTGACAGAGGCATCTACAACTATTCCTCCGTCGTCACCGACCAGCCGATCGAAAAATGGAAATCCGACGGTTACGGCGGTTGGGTCGCGGGTCCTCCCAACGCCTACGAGGGCTACTTCAACTACGTCACCATGCCCGAAGCGCTCTCATGGTCATCGAACGCCGCTGCTGTCCAGACGATGGAGCTGGTCGGCACAAAGGACGCCTTCAACCAGGCGGTCACCAACTTAGGCTTTGAGAACCTTGCCGAAAACGATGCCGACATGGTCGGTGCGCTCTCACTCGGCGGTATGGAAGGCGGCGTTACCGTCCGCGAAATGGCTGCCGCGATGGAATACGTCGGCAACGGCGGAAAGTACTACAAGCCCTACACCTACTACTATATCACCGATCAGAACAACAACATCATCATCGATAACCGAAACAACACGCCTACCGAGGCGTACACCCCCGAGACCGCGTACAAGATGAACCGCGCGCTCCGTTACAACGTCCAGACCTCCACCCACACCAACTCCTCCTACGCGGATGTAGACGGATGGGAGATCGTCGGCAAGACCGGTACCACGGACTATGACCGCGACGCATGGTTTGTCGGCGCGTCACCCTACTGCGCGATGGCTTGCTGGGTCGGCTATGACCAGCCCGATACCGTTCCGCATACGGCGCTGGCGACCACCACATGGCAAAAGGTCATGGCAAATTACCTCAAGGGAAAAGAGTACAAGGAGTTTGACGTACCCGATACCATCATCCCCGCCACCTACTGTAAGGGATCCGGTCTGCTTGCGTCATCCTTCTGCTCGGATACGGCGGTCGGATACTACACCGCCGAGGACATGCCGGACTACTGTGACGGCAACCATATCGCGGTCGCGAAGCCCGGTGAATCCTCCACCGAAACAGCGACCGAGGACGCGACGGCTGATCCCAACGCGACCGAGGCTGCAGGCGGCGACACGGATGATTCCGACGCGACGACAGGCCCCGAAACACCTTCGGCTGCTGCGGCGTCACAGGCAGGGGGCGACTCTTCCGGCGAGAACAGCTCTCCGGGCGCTGCAAGCGTTCCCGATGACGGAGGCGAGCCCGTGTCCTCCGACGGAGGCTCCCACAGCGCGGCTCCCGATGACGGAGGCGAACCCGTCACGCCTGAGGGCGGAGGGCAATAGCCCGTTAAACCGAGATCGATCCGGCGGGCAGAGATCCTGTCCCCGCAAATAAAATGAAAGGTTGATGAACTATGATACCTGTTGCGATTATGGGCCACGGCGTTGTCGGCGGCGGTGTAGCGGAGATCATCGCTACCCATAAGCAAAAGCTCTTCTCCGCTGTCGGAGAAGACATCTACATAAAGCACATCCTCGATCTGCGTGAGTTCCCCGATTCTCCCTTTGCCGATCGCTTCACCAAGAACTTTGAAGATATCAGCAACGACATCGAGGTACGCATCGTTGTCGAGACCATGGGCGGTCTGCATCCGTCCTACGAATACGTCAAGGAATGTCTGCAAAAAGGCAAAAGCGTCGTCACCTCCAACAAGGAGCTTGTCGCCGCTTACGGCGCGGAGCTGCTCCAGATCGCTTCCGAGCAGAATGCCAACTTTCTGTTTGAGGCATCCGTCGGCGGCGGCATCCCGATCATCCGTCCGATGAACCAGTGCCTCGTCGCGAACAATGTCAGCGAGATCGCCGGCATCCTCAACGGCACCACCAACTTCATCCTGACCAAAATGATACGCGAGAATATGAGCTTTGAAAAAGCGTTGAAGCTCGCGCAGGAGCTTGGCTATGCCGAGCGTAATCCTGCGGCGGATGTGGAAGGCCACGACGCCTGCCGCAAGATCTGCATCCTCGCTTCCCTTGCCTTCGGCAAGCATATCTATCCCGACGCCGTCCGCACCGAGGGCATCACGAACATCACCCTGGAGGACGTTGAGTACGCTTCCATCTGGGGTGGCGTGATCAAGCTCATCGGCACGGTGAAAAAGATCGACAAGGACACTATCGACATCATCGTCGCGCCGATGTTTGTCCCCATGAACAGCCAGCTCGCCAACATCGACGATGTTTTCAACGGCATCATGGTACGCGGCGACTGCACCGGCGACGTCGTATTCTACGGCAAAGGCGCCGGCAAGCTGCCCACCGCCTCCGCTGTTGTAGCGGATATGGTGGATTGCGTCAAGCACCTGAAGACCCGCAAGCACCTGTTCTGGGTCGATTCCGACAACAGCAGCGTTCTGCCTGCCGAGAAGAGCGTTACCGCGATGTTTATCCGCGGCGTCGCTAACAACAAGATCGACGCATATTATAAAGCAAAGGATGCCTTCGGCGATATCCATATCCTGCACAAAGCCTCTGCTCCCGAGAACGAATTCGCGTTCATCGTCGAGCCGATGGCGGTCGAGGATATCGAGAGCAAGCTCGCCGATCTCGAGAAGGAGGGCATCAAGGTCACGTCCAAGATCCGTATCGGTGACCTGTAACGCACGCTGAATTGAAACAGCGTATTTAGCCGTTCAGTCACGGGCTGAACCATGGGAGGTATATCAATTGAGTCTGATAGTTCAGAAGTTCGGCGGCACATCCGTCAAGGACGCCGAACGTGTACGTAATGTTGCTTCCATCGTAACGGAAGCGTATAAAAAAGGCAACGAGGTCGTGGTCGTCGTATCCGCTCAGGGCGATACCACCGACGATCTGATCGAAAAAGCGGCTGAGATCACCGCTAATCCCACGCCCCGCGAGATGGATATGCTGCTCACCTCCGGCGAGCAGATCTCCGCGTCGCTCCTCGCGATGTGCATCCAGGATATGGGATTCCCCGCGATCTCACTGACCGGCTGGCAGGCGGGCTTTCTGACCTCCAGCGCCCACACACAGGCGCGCATCCGCCGCGTCACACCCGACCGTATCCGCCGCGAGCTTGATCAGAAAAAGATCGTTGTCGTCTGCGGATTCCAAGGGTTGTCCCGCTATGAGGACATCACCACCCTCGGTCGAGGCGGCTCCGACACCAGCGCGGTAGCGATCGCCGCTGCGCTCAACGCCGACCTCTGCCAGATCTTTACCGATGTGGAAGGCGTCTTTACCGCCGATCCCCGCAAGGTCCCGAACGCGATCAAGCTGCAGGAGATCTCATATGACGAGATGCTCGAGCTTGCGACCCTCGGCGCGCAGGTACTCAACAACCGTTCCGTAGAAATGGCGAAGAAATACAACATTGAGCTGGAAGTTCTTTCATCCTACACCAGAGCCTCCGGCACGATCGTAAAGGAGAAGGTAAAAATGGAAAAAATGTTAATCAGCGGCGTCGCTAAGGATACCGATGTCGCCCGTCTGTCGATCACCTGTGTACCCGACCGTCCCGGTATGGTGTTCAAGCTCTTCTCAAAGCTTGCCGCCAAGAAGATCAACGTCGACGTCATCCTTCAGTCTGTCGGCAGACACAACACCAAGGATATCGCCTTCACCGTCGCCAAGGGCAAGGGCGCTGAGGCAAAAGAGATCTGCGAGAAATTCGCTGCTTCCGTCGGCGCTGAGTCCGTAGACTACAACGATTCCGTCGCGAAGGTTTCGATCGTCGGCGCGGGCATGGAGAGCCACGCGGGCGTTGCCGCAAAGATGTTTGAGGCGCTCTATGACAAGCAGATCAACATCCGCATGATCGCGACCTCCGAGATCAAGGTCTCTGTTATCATCGACGTCGCCGACGCTGACAAGGCTGTCTCCGCGATCCACGAAAAATTCTTCCCGGAAGCCTAAAGCTTCAGCAGCTTGAAGCTGCACACGGTTCCGCCTTTTACAGGATCGGTAATTAACTAAGTCACATTAACGGCGGACATAAAACTGATTGTTTTGCACGCAACAACGGCGCTGTACATTTCCGTACAGCGCCGTTGTTATTATATATTTCTCCAAATATTACTCCAAGTCATAATCCTTATCGTCGCCGGAGGTATCATAGAGGCTGTTCTTTTGATCCATTCGGCGCGCGACAAACAATGCCGCGATATCGAGGAATGCTTGCACAATCAGGGTGATACCGATGATCAAGCCGATGACGTTGATCGCCATACCGTTGAACGCGATCACGACGATACCCAGTACGATCGACAAAATCCCGCTGAAAATGCGCAATCCGGACGCCGTTGCGCCCTGTTTTTTCAGAGAGATAAACTCGGCGATCTTCAAAACGCCGTTAACGATCACGACCGCGCCGTAGAAAACCGCGTACAGCTTAGCGCCGAGACTAACGATCATTGAAGCGCCGATCGCCAGCACCAATCCTACGATGAAGGAGAGGATCGCGGTGGTCAGCATAAAGCCGTTTTCCTCGCCCTCTTTGCGTGCTTTGAGATAGCGGATCGTCATCACGAGAGCCAGTATCAGCAGCGCAATTCCGAACAGCGTAAAGATCGCGATGGTCAGCTGTTCCGCGTCGATGATCAGCAGAACACCGATCGTGACCTCCAGCAGAATGATCAGGGCAGTCGGCAGTACTTTTTTCCAAAAGCTCATATGGAACTCCTTTTTTGTATTTCGTTTACACTACGGGCTGACGCGCGTTGATATCATACTCGGCGATGACGTTTTTGACAGCTTCCTCATCAAAGCCTTCCTTGAGCCGATAGAGCGTATCCCCTTCCTCGGGCATATACACATAGCCGTCGGGAGAGATCACACATTCTCCGATGAGTTTTTCGTCATAATCATAATAGCGGAAGAAATAGAGCGTCTGCTCCTTCGTGACGTCCTCTGTCTTAGCCTCGTCGGTTTCAAAGAGCTTTGCGGAATTATACATATCCACCAGCTCCGTCACACCGGGACGTTTGGCGATATCATTCTCCGGATTTTCGTCGCCGTCAACAGAGATCGTGACGTGCTTGACGTTTCCGGCGTCTACACGATCAAAACGCTTCGGCTTTTCGCCGCAGGCGGTCAGCATCACCGCAGCGATCGCGAGCACTGAAACCAGTCTACATAATCTTTTCATTTTTACCCCCATTTGCTTTGGATCATTCAAAATCGAAGTCGTCCTTATATCTGTCTCTGAAGATATTGAACACGGCCTGCAGCACTTCCTCGTCGTCGATACCGGAATAGATCTCATCCTTATCATCGAGCGAATCCACGCGCAGGATCATCACCTCGTTCTGCTCCTCTTCCTCAACAGGCAGCAGAATGATGTATTCATCGCCGTCATACTCGACGGTATCCAAGAACTCAAAATCCTTCTCGTTGCCGAGATCGTCCTCCAGCGTGATGATCTCTGCCTCATACTCTTCAGCAAAATCTTCGTTATTCAGCATAGTATACCTCCGTATCTCTTATTGCTTATATACTACACCGAACAGGGAAAAATTGCAAGAAGTATTTATCCATCCGATCACAGAAAAAATCCCGCCGAGTTTCCTCGACGGGATGCTTTGTGTTTCATATCAACTTTTGATTTCGCCGTTGATGTATGTCAGTTGACTGCATACATTTCAAAAGGCGGAATCGGATGCAACATCCTGTTGCTTACTCGTTGATCGCGATAACAGCGCCGGAACCTACGGTACGGCCACCCTCACGGATAGCGAAACGCAGACCGACTTCGATAGCGATAGGAGTGATCAGCTCAACGTCCATCTCAACGTTATCGCCGGGCATGCACATCTCGGTGCCCTCGGGCAGAGAAATGGTACCGGTAACGTCTGTGGTTCTGAAATAGAACTGGGGACGATAGTTGTTGAAGAAAGGAGTATGACGGCCACCCTCGTCCTTAGTCAGAACGTAAACCTGACCGCGGAACTTTGTGTGAGGATGAATGGTGCCGGGTTTCGCCAGAACCTGACCTCTTTCGATCTCGGTTCTCTGAACGCCACGGAGCAGAACACCAACGTTATCGCCAGCCTCAGCATAGTCCAGAGTCTTTCTGAACATCTCAAGACCGGTAACAACAACCTTGCGCTTCTCGTCCTTCAGACCAACGATCTCAACTTCCTCGGAAGTACGGATCTGACCTCTCTCAACTCTACCGGTAGCAACGGTACCACGACCGGTGATGGTGAAGACGTCCTCAACAGGCATCAGGAAGGGCAGGTCAGCCTTTCTCTCAGGTGTGGGGATGAACTCGTCAACAGCGTCCATCAGCTCGTGGATGCAAGCATACTCGGGAGCGTTGGGGTCGGTAGAAGTGGACATCAGAGCAAGATAAGCGGAGCCCTTGATGATGGGAGTGTCGTCGCCCGGGAAATCGTACTCGTTCAACAGGTCACGGATCTCCATCTCAACCAGCTCGAG
>OMTA01000085.1 GCA_900313895.1 uncultured Eubacteriales bacterium
GCAACGAGAGAGACCATCATCAGCAGCACGCACAACAGCGCGATCCATTTTACGGATTGTTTCATTTTGATATCTCCTTTTTCATTTCTGAAAGCGAAATCGGGATATTTGCTCTCCGCTTTAAGCCTCATTATAGAGGACTTTTTGAAAGAATGCAAGGATAATTTTTCGAACGGTATTGTCAAACCGCCGCAAATACAGTAAAATGATTACAAAGGAGTGTCGGATATGTCCACGATCTCAACAAAACATCTCAAACCAATCGCAAAACTTATCCTGATCTGTCTGTTAGGAGGCGCTGTTATGTTCAGCTTTTTCGGTTGCGGCAAAAAGGAAGAAGAGAACGACGTCACAAAATACAAGGTCGATTACTGCGGTCAGAAAGATTCCTATCCGAACGCCGAGGACGCGTATCCCACGGGCGAACAGGTCGAGCTGTACTATCCCTTCATCGCCACGGACACGGACTATTCCTTCACCCTCGACGACGGCCCGGTCAAATGGGATTATGAGGACGGCAAGGGCTTTGTGATCCGCTTTACCATGCCGGAGCATGACGTCACCCTCAAATGCACGCATAAAAACAGCATGATCTATGAACCGCCTACAGAGCAGCGGGATGTTCTCCTGCTGGACAGCTATCGCTCGACCACCGGCGCGTCTGACGACGGCGGCTACGACGAGATCAGCCTCTACAGCTATGATGACAGTCAGGTCATGCTGCACGTCTATCATCAGGAGGGCGACGCTGAAGAAACAGAGGTCAAGTACCTCGGTTTCGCTCGATATACTCACGAACAACAGCAGGCATACCGCCAAGAATGCTATAATCCAGAAACAGAGAATGGAAAACGCTCAAGGACACCATCAGCCTTGACGGCGCAAAGCTGGTGCTGAAATTCAAGGACGACGATCTTTATGTCCGCGTGACCTCCGATAAGATGCCCCGGGACGGCGAGAAAGCCTTCAGCGAAATCGAAGCGCTCCTGAAAAGCTACATCAAAGACGAATACCTTTTCAAAGGATAGAAAAAAGGACAGCTCCGGCTCAATATCATTAAGTTAATGAACAGGACACTCAGGAAAAAGTGGGTGCCCTGTTTTTTGAAGATATTTTCAAAAAAGACTTGACAAATTAGCAGAAATGTGCGGCTGAATCTGTTCGATGATCGAACAGATTCAGCCCTTGTAATTAGGAGTAAATCCAATCTTAATTACAAGGAGCATAGAACAATGAATCAGATCAAGGGAATCAAAGCCGCATTAAACAAAAGCATCAAAACAGTTTGCCAATTGCCGATGGATTATTGCCGAAATCCTAAGAAGGATTTTACCCGAAGATAAAAGTTACCTATACAAATGCTGAATCAGTACCATCTTGGACATTATGACCGGATCGATACTCGGTCTGCCGTTGTCCTCGCAGTACAGATCCTCTAAAAATACATACATCTTACTGAAATCTACCGCTGTGTCAATCTTCCGAAGACGATAATCCTCCGGCGCAGCATACTATCTCTACTATTGATCGATTGTTTACGTTCTTTTCCAAGCCATATTTCGGCAAGGACTGGAAACATGACTTTAGCTTTTGGGTAGCCGCATTTTGAAAAGTATTCGATATGACAGCAGAAAGAAGAAAATCTCCTTAAAAAGTTCTGAAAAGAGCTCCATCCCATCATACAGATCGAAATCGTGTGAAATGATGTAGAATCGACCCGGGGAATGTAACAGATTTCAGAAATTATTCTTGACATTTCAACGGGTTGATGTTATACTAATTCTCGCACGAAAAGAGGTGCCGCACATGTGCGCGACACCTCATCGTACAACTTCATATTTAGGGGTATAGCTCAGTTGGTAGAGCAGCGGTCTCCAAAACCGCGTGCCGAGGGTTCGAGTCCTTCTGCCCCTGCCACACGGAACATCTCGAAAAGGCACTGTATAAGCCATTTTCGGGGTGTTTCCTTTTGTTTTTCGCTACTCTGTTTACTGAGCTATACCCCTAATATCTAACCAAAATCTAACCAAAAGGTCAAATCTTCATCTAACAGTATCTAACAATCAAGCGCTGTTCAAAGCATTTGCAATAGCCATTTTTGAGGATTTATCAGCGTGAGCATAAAATTTTAATGTTGTTGTGCTTTCACTATGCCCCAACCAATCAGCCACCTGAACTACGCTGAATCCTTGCGATAACAGATTGCTTGCTGAACTATGCCTGAGATCATGCAATCTTACCTGTGGTAAGTTGCTCTTAACAATTACCTTATGAAAATTCTTTGATAAGTAGTTTGGCGTTATTTCCTTACCGTTATCAAAAGTACACACATAATCATTCTCAATGTAACTGCTACCGAGAAAATCGCGATTTTGTTCTTGTCGTTCTCTCTGAGCCTGTAAGATCTCTCTTGCTCTTTTTGTCATCGGCATTGTTCTGTTGCTGCTTTCGGTTTTCGTATCGTCCGTGTAGTTTGTAGAGCCTGTAATCGCCTTTGTCGATTGTTGTAATGTTTCACAGATCCTAATTGACCCGTTCTCAAAATCAACATTGTGCCATTTCAAGCCTAACACTTCACTTCTTCTGAATCCATAAATACAGCACAATTCAACTGCCAATTTAATAGGACTATCATCCAGCAGATTCAATAATATCTGTATTTGACCATTATTAAGGAACTCCGCTTTATACCGTTCTTCTTTGACCGTTTTTGCGTATGTTGCAGGATTATAAGTAATATAACCCATAGCAATTGCGTCATTGAGCGCCTTTGAAATATTTTGATGATGATGCTTTAATGTCCTGCCGGATAACTGACTGTATTCGTGCTTAAAACGATAATACAAAGTTACCTCATTAGGAGTAAGCTCCTGCAACAAAATACCTTCTTTTTCAAAGTACGGAATAATATGGTTTTCCATATTCGTCTTATAGCCACGGTAAGTATTCGGTCTGACCTCATGCTTAATTTGATTCAGCCATTGTTTGAAATATTCTGCGACCGTAATACCGGAATAAAACTGAATATTCCTGTCCTCAAATTCTTTGATTTTTGCTTTCAAAAAATCATTTGCGCGTTTTTTGTTGCCTTTTACGGGATACCCAGTAGGTATCCATTTTTGCTTGCGCTTACCATGTTCATCCTTAACATTGATCACGGCATAATATGTATTATACTTAACCTGCAAGCTACCAGTGACTGACATTGCCAAAATAACGACCTCCTTCAAAGGCAATGATCAGCTATCCAAATACATTATACCGTGATAATACTACTATTTCAACCTGTTCACAACAAAATCAATCACACTTTTTTTAGGAATAATGTATTTGTTGCCAATCCTAATACTTTTTATCTCCCCACTTTTCAGCAACTCATACACCTTATTCTTTCCTATTTTCAACATATCTTGAACATCCTTGATTCGTACTATATCTGCGTATTCTTTAAACATCATTTGAATTATCATTTTGCCGTTCAGTTTTTATATGTGTACCATCGTATTCGGTTTTGCTGTCTCCCGCTACGGACAAAATGCACATGATCACAACGCCGATAAAACCGCCGACGAATATGCCTCCGATAAAAGCTATCATAGTATCATTCCTTTCAGATCAAGACCTCTCACAGACCACCTCATAACGAGCCTTTCCCATTCTCGCGCAGGTAATCAGCGTGAGCAGGTCTTTTCCTTTTTCTATATATAAATCGTTTGTTTCGGTCTCCGTGATCTCTTTTTTGGAGATCACACGGTAATCAAGCATATCAAAATAGGTCGTTACGCTGACGGTATCTCCGACACTGAGACTCGGTATGTAGTCAAACACGATCATCCCGAAGTATCCGGTATGACCTGCTAAAACGGTGTTTGTGCTCTCTCCGCCAAATGGCAGCGAGGTATTCATCAGGTGTGAGGCTCCCCACGCCATATTGCCGTCACTGGCTCCTAAGTAGATCGGAATATTGAGACCGATAGCAGGAGCTTTCACATAACCGTATATCCCGTCATAGATACCGTAATCAGTCAAATCCAGCGCAGCGTCAGAAAAATCCACATCCATATCCTGACGTTCCTTCAAGGCTTCATTATAAGTAACGCTGTCCTCATACAGACGGTCTAAATCCTTTTGAAACACAACCGGATAATCGGATACAATCTGCCCACTATCGTCGATCAGATAACCGTCCTCGTTGATCACACCGTCCTCTAACGCCGCTTCACGGTCTCCGTCCTGTATATCCTCGGCGGTCTCGCTAAAATGCTCGATGATTTCATCGTTCTTTTTCTGTACCGCATCTTTAGATATGTTCGGATACGCAAACAGCGCAAGACTGACAGTCACCAATAACAAAGCGACTATCATCAACAGTTTACTTCTCATGCTTCATTTTCCTTTTCTTTCTTATTACCCTCTTTATCAGGATCGAGCCGGTTATGATCACCAAAGCGATCAGCGCGACGCTGAGGCCTAAATCGACCTGTTTGCTCTGAACAGTCTCCGGCTCAGATAGCTCAACCTTCAACGTCGTATCGCGCTCGCCCGTGACGAGTAGCCTGTGAGTGTTGAGCGCATAAGGCGTACAGGTCACAAGCGTGATCAAATCCTTATCCTTCACAGGCTGTAGGTACTCCACCTCGTCGGGCAGAACAATATTGATTTCTGTTACCTTGTAATAAAAAGTGTCCCCGAGGACGGTGACGGAAAAAGTCTCGCCGATCTCAACTTCCGATAACCTGTCAAAGAAGATTTTGCCCGGAAAGGCGGTGTGCGCCGAAATCACAGAGCGAGCAGAACTGTCGCCTATCGGAAATGCGGTACCCGCTAAGTGTACGGCGCCCTTTGTGAGCATATCTTCACTGCTGCCGTGGTAGATCGGTAGCCGGCAATCAATCGAGGGAATGTTGATCGTGCCGATCTGTCCGTCCTCCGTGATATGCAAGATACCGTTGTATCTCTTGTCACCCGCAAAAGCCTCGGAGGAAAAGCTGTCAGAGACAACTTCATTCAAGCCACGATTATATTCCTCCGCTTCTGCGAACTGAGCTGCCTTATTCTCTACTGATAAAGTGTCTACCGTATCGTTGTATTGCATGATTGCGCTCTCAGACAGAAGATTATTGACCCACTGCGACACGGTAGGATACATAGCAATACCTAAAGCGGCTATAAGAATGACGGAAGCCAGAATCGGTAAGATTTTGTTTTTCATAAGTCACCGTCCTCAGTATAGAAAGGAGTTACGCCGCCTTATCTGCGGTATGCTTCTTCTTTTTCTTTGCCACGAAGAAGAAAATCACACCGCCCGCGACGGCAAGGGTGATAGCGATAGAATAAATGATCAGGTTGCCCTGTCCGCCGGTCTGCGGCAGAACAGTCATAGAATCCTTGACGTCAACCGTAGCGAGACCGAGACTCGGGCCGCTCACAATATAGGTGCCGTTGTTGGGAGTATCGCCGTAGGAAACCTTAATATCAACAGGAATGACGTCGGTATAGCGGTTGAAGCCGGTCGGCGCCTTAGTTTCCTTGATAAAATACTTGCCGCTTTCGAGCAGCATTTCCTCGTCCTTGTCATTGAAGAAAGTACAGATACCGTCGCTATCGGAGATACCGGAGGCGATTGCGTTGCTCTCTGCTTTAGCGCCAGCCTCGGTCTTGTACAGTTCAAATTCAGCGCCTTCGAGGGTGTTGCCTTCTTCATCGTACTTATGTACCTGAATGTGATAGGTATAGATATAAACCTTGTTACCGTCAACCTCACCCTTGACGTCGTTCTTATTGGTGTAGGTGAGCTTGACAGCCTCGTTCGGATTACCGACAGGCTCTGTAGTAGCGTACTTATTCAGAACAGCGGAAAACTTGACAGATACATGATCCGCCGCGTAAAAATCTGCCTTTTGCAGATATTCCTTTTTCAGAGAAACGGTGAAGTTGGTATCTCTGCCGGCTTCGGTGGTAACGGATACGGTGTAGTCGGAGGCCGCAAGATCGGAAAGAGTCTTGTCATCAGCGTCCTCGAGAGACAGATCAAAGCTGTTTTTATTGAGCGTCAGACCCTTGCTCATAATATCGGTAATCACATAGCTGTTGAGCTTGAAGTCAAGGACGTCAACATCATTGACCGCGCCAACGATAGAGCTTTCGATCTCAAATTCAACGGTGTCGCCGATAGATACATCGGAAAAGTTGACGTTGTCACGGGTAGAATTGGTGATTTCCTTATGGATCTCGGGAGGCGTATTGTCAACCTTTTCAGCCAGATTGATATTATCCAGCGTATAGACCCATCCATCCTCTGCGGTATAGTACGGCAGAGCAAAAGCGGAGTTAGTGACCTTCTTGACGTCAGCGGGATAGTTGGTAGCTCTTACATAGTAGATACCCTGAGCGAGATTAGAGAAGGTCTTGCTCTCGCCGTCGGTATCGACCTTGTAGGTGCCGACGATAGACGCACCGGTCAGCGCGGTATCTTTATCCAGAGCGTTCAGAATCTTTGCTCTGTTGGCGTCATCGAGGTTACCTTCCGCAACAGCGGACTTGACCGCGGCGTTGTTGACGTTGACGTTGTACTTAACGGAATACGGAGTAGTCGAGGTGCTGAGATCGGCGATCTTGTAGACCGAGAACTCATAACCGGGCTTGGAGCACTCAACCGTAAATCCAACCTTCTCAGAAGCCGTTAACGGGGCGTTTGCAGCGGATACAGAGCGTACAAGATCGTCGACGTGGGCGCGGGGACGTTGCTCGGCGCCGGGGTGTACCATCTGGACGAAAACGGCTTTATGGAAGTCGCCGAAGGTTCGGCGCAGGAAAGCGAGATCTACTTTGCGCTCGATCCCGACAAGAGCAAGGCGACGGGCACGTCGCTCGCCGTGGTCGGGGCGTACGAGTCCTCGTATAAGATGTTCTCCGGCTCCGATATCACTATGGAACGTTTCCTTGCCTCCGCCGGAGACAACTGGACGACGAGAGAGATGCGCTCCGCCATCAACGCCCTTGTGGAAAGATGGTTCGACTTTACCGAGAAGGACGTAGATGCGGTTGCGCTG
>OMTA01000180.1 GCA_900313895.1 uncultured Eubacteriales bacterium
ATCGAGCGCCTGACCCGCCTTTTCCTTCTCATAGGAGAACATCTCGTCGGCGTTCGGGCTGAATTTTTTGACCCGCGCGTCGACCGGCTCGACAGAAACCTCCTCTGCGATCTGATCGACAATCTTGTCAATGCCGGAGGTGTCGGTCGTCATCTTGATCTCGTAATGTTGTTCGGCTTTATCAAAGCCCTTTTCCTCGGAGAATTCCCTGATCTTCTCAAAAACCGCGTCGGTATCGAAGCTGCACGGAAACTCTTTTTGGGTCAGCTGACGGGTCTTGTCGCCGATCTTGACGTCCACCTTCACCTGCGACGCCATCGCGGTCTCGATCTCCGCCAGTTCTTCACGCGCCTCATCCATCGCCATCCCGCCGATATCGGTATCGTTGACATAGACATTGTCGGCGACCGTTGTTGAGGAACCCGTGCTGTTGTACAGGTACCGATAGATCCAGTCGCTGAGCAGGATACCGCCTCCCGCGATCACCGCGGCGCCGACGAGCACCGCGACAACGATCAGCGCCTTTTTGAGGATCGGCTTTTTTGGCGTCTTTTCCCCATCCTGCGCCGTGACCGCATCGCCGGGATCGTGATCCTTTTTGGCAGCGACTTCCCTTGCCGCTTCTTCCGTATTCAATTGCTCGATATTGGTCTTATCCTTTTTCATCAACATCATCTCTCGGGCAATCAGTCGGTATTTTCCTTATATATCATAACCCTAATCCTATCGATTTATTTTCTAATTTAGAATTATTAAAAAACTGTCACCGATCAAAAAAGCCTCCCAAAAACGGGAGGCTCATTCAGCTTATATCAGATCCCGGTCACATCGGCGATGTACCACTTTCCGGTCACACAGATCAGCTCCGCGGTACCGGTCGATTTGTTATCGTTCTGCTTGATCTCAAAGGTGATGTTGCGAATATCCGTGATCCGCGCGGTGTTGCGGTACGAATCCTTCAGCTCGTTGCGACGGGTCGCGATCTCGCTCTGCTTGGGTGTTTCGGACTTGATGACCTTGATCTCGGTGTTCTTGAGCAGATCGGTCTTGCCATTGTCCTTATAGGAAGCGTCCGCGTTGGAGAACCGCGCCTTGTAGCCATCGACAGCGATATCCGCGCTCGTCGCGGCGGAAAAGTTCGCGTCGTAGGAGATCGCGCGATACGTCTGCTCATTCTGACTGTGCATACAGTCAAGATACTTGCCGAAAACCGCATTCGGACTGTTCGCGGGATTAACGATGATCAGAATCAGCACGATCGCGATGAGAAGTCCGCCAAGCCCGATGAGAACATTTTTATAGTATTTGAAAAACTCTCCCGCGTTTTTGGGCGCGGGCCTTTTTGTCGCTTTATCGGTCGGTTCGCCAAAGGCGCTGCCGCATTTGCCGCAGAACTTCGCGTGATCCTTCAGCTGATGACCGCAGTTCGGACATACCTTAGCCATACTGTTTCCCCGCTTTATCAGAGCGCGAGCGCAGACTGCGCCACGCCGAAAATATACCATTTGCCGTCGACCTTGATCGCCTGGGCGGTACCGCTCGCTTTTGTCTCGGCGCCTTCCATCACCTGATAGGAGAGGCTGCGGATGTCGGAGATCTTATCGGTATCCTTGAAGCCCGCGCTCAGCTCGTTGACGCGGTTGGTGAGTTCGGTCGTCTGGGTCGAGGGGTCGTCCTTGAGGCGTGTTTCGGAGAGGATCTTGATATTCAGCCCGTCGTGCTTGACGGTCAGCTCGGAATTGCCTTTCATCCTCGCCAGCGCGTCCGACTGTGATTCGCTGTTGCTGAAATTACTTTCATAGTCGACGGAAACCGAACCGTTCACATTTCCGGAAAGGCGGTATTCCAGCGCTTTTTTGAGCTTAGCCTCAGGCGTGTTGGCAGAGATCATGCTCACGATGACCAGCGCGATGATGATGACCGCCGCCGCTACGGCGACAAAGATCGTCTGTTCCTTATGCTTTTTGAAAAACCCCGCGGATGCTCCCGCCGACTTTTTGGGTTCTGCTTTTTGGGGCTTGGCGGATGCTTTTTCATCCCCGTTTTTCACGAGGACGGTCTTATCCGCGTCTGCCTCGTCAAACTTCTCTCCGCAGATATCGCAGAAAAGCTCGCCTTCATCAATGGGGTTGCCGCATTTTTTGCAGATTCGTTCCATATTGCACCTCATAGCTTTATATAGCAATATCATATACCAAATCACCGTCCGTGTCAATGAAAATGACACGGCTGAAACACATCTTCCGCCTGATTTCACTCAAGAAAAAACCGACCGGGTCGCCCCGATCGGTTTGAAAGCAAATATCAGATTTAGATGCCGGCAATAGAGCTGAGACCACCCAGACCCTTGATATACCATTTACCGCCGACCTTGACAGCATAGCAGGTATCCTCGCTGGAGCTGCCGAAGCCGCTGATGGAATAGGTCAGCTCGTGGATCTCTTTGATCTTATCGGTATCCTTGTAGTAGGAGCTCCATTCTTCCTTCAGCTCATCGACCTTGGTCTGAACGAGCTTTTCGTCCTTGGTGACATTCATCTTGGCGCCCTTATACATATTCTTCGCCATATTGGCCATCTCTTTGTTTTCATCGATGCTCTTCTGGGCGGAGTCGATCTGAGCGTTGATGGATTCCTTGGTCGCGTCCTTATCGAACTGGAGCTCATAGTTGAGCGCAGCAACGCCCTTGATATCCAGATTCTTCGCCTTATTGAACATAGATTCCAGAGCGCCCTTGGGGCTGTTGGAAGCACAACCGCCGATGATGATGCAGAGCAGGATGACCAGAACCAGAACAGCCGCAGCCGCAATGAAGATGATCTTCTTCTCTTTGACGACCTTCAAAGCGCCCTGTACCGGATTCTTCTTGGTAGCGACAGCAGTGCCGTACTGCTGGGGAGCGCCGTACTGCTGAGGAGCGCCGTACTGCTGAGGAGCGCCGTACTGCTGAGGAGCGCCGTACTGCTGAGGCGCAGCAGGAGCCTGATACTCAGGAGTTGCCGGAGCCTGAGGCGCAGCGGGAGCCTGATACTCGGGAGTCGCCGGAGCCTGAGGCGCTTCGGGAGCCTGAGGCGCAGCGGGAGCTTCAAAAGCCTTGCCGCACTTATCGCAGAACATCGCGGAATCGTCAAGCATATTGCCGCAATTTGAACAAAATTTTGACATAACAATACCTCATTTCATTATATTTGTTATCCAACATATCTATCATACATGAAAAAGCATCATCCGTCAAGTGATTTGGGGATTTCATGCCGATTCATGGGTGATCGCAATCGCTTATTTTGTCATGAACAGCACGCCCAGTGTATTCGGGCCGCAGTGGCTCGAGATCGTGCAGGAGGCGCGGGTGATCAGGATCTCCTTGAACAGGTTTTTCGCCTTGAGCGCCTCATACACCGCGTCGACATATTCCTGATTCGCGCCCGCATGGGTGAGGAACACGCGATCGGTATCGATATTCTCATACTTATTGAGGGTATCCTCCATATATTGGAGCAGCACCTTGCCGTATTTTCCGCGATACTTTTTGCCGACGACCATCGCGCCGCCGTTATCGTTCTGCACCTCGATCGAGGGGCGCAGTCCCAGGGCATTCGCGCCGAGCATCGCGATCATCGAGCATCTTCCGCCCGCGTGCAAAAAGTCGAGGCGTTCCACAACAAAGGACGCGTGCGACTTTGTCAGCATATTGTTCAGCGCGTCATAGATCTCCTTGGCGGACATCCCCTGATCGCGCATCTCAGCTGCCTTGATGACCAACAGTCCCGATCCGGTGGAAAGGTTGTTGGAATCGACGGAATAGACCCTGCCGTCAAATTCCGCCGCGGCGAGCTTGCTGCTCTGGTGAGTAACGCTCAGCTTTGAGCCGAGGCTGA
>OMTA01000053.1 GCA_900313895.1 uncultured Eubacteriales bacterium
TCCCGCTGGTGCCGCATTTTCTGTCGCAGACCCTGCTGAATCAGTCCGACAAGATCATGATCGATATGTTTGTCGGCAAATCGGAAACAGCGGTCTACGGCGTCGCGCACTCTGCGGCGTTCGTGATCCTGATCGTTGCGACGAATCTCAACAGCGCGTTCATTCCGTGGCTGTATGAGAAGATCAAGAAGGAAAAATATGACGGCATCAAAAGCACGGTCAACATCATCGTGCTGTTCGTCGGGGTGACGGTGACCCTGCTGGTGCTGGTCGCGCCTGAGGCGATGCTGATCCTCGGCGGCGAGAAATACTATGAGGGTATCTGGACGATACCGTCGCTGGCGTACAGTGTGCTGTTGATATTGATCTACACGCTGTTCGCGAATATCGAGCTGTATTACAGCAAGAATGTTTACGTCATGATCTCATCGCTGGTCGGCGCGGCGGCGAATATCATCCTGAACTGGCTCTTGATCCCGCAGTTCGGCTATATCGCGGCGGGATATACGACGGCCTTCGGTTATCTTTTGATGTGTATCACGCATTATCTGTTCCTGCTGCTGACCTGTAAAAAGGAAAAGCTCAGGATGTCGGACTTCTTCGATATCAAGGTGATACTGCTCATCAGCGTCGCGCTTGCGGGCGTATGCGCGCTGATCACCTTCGTCTATGATCTGACGATCGTGCGCTATCTGATCTTTGCGGTCGTCGCGGCGGTGCTGATCATCAAGAGGAAGAGCATCATCGGCTTCTATAAAAATATGAAAAAGAAAAACGGTTAAGAGAGGGTGAGGTCTTTATGGCTTTATATTCGATCGTAGTACCTGTATATAACTCGGAAAACAGTTTGCCGGAGCTGCACGAAAGGATCGCGAACGTTTTTGACAACGTCATCAAAGAGCCTTTTGAGCTGATTTTGGTGGACGACTGCTCTGCCGATAACTCGTATCGGGTCATCGAGGCGCTCAGGGCAAAGGATAAGCGCGTCAACGGCGTACAGCTGGCGGTGAACCACGGTCAGCCCAAGGCGATCCTCTGCGGGTTCAACTATGTGCAGGGCGACTATGTCATCACGATGGATGATGATTTGCAGCATCCGCCGGAAGAGATCCCGAAGCTGATCGAAAAGATGAACAGCGCGGATGATATCGACGTCGTCATCGGCGAATATGACTCTAAAAAGCATAACGCGGTCAAGCGCATGGGTACCAAGCTCATGAACGCGATGAGCAACGCGGTCTATCATAAATCCAATAACCTGAAGATCACCAGCTTTCGTCTGATGAAGCGGTATGTCGTGGACAACCTCAACAAGATCTCGGTATCGCGTCCGATGATCGGCCCGCTGCTGTTGCAGACCAACAAGCGCATGGTCAACGTGACCGTCACCCACGCGCCGCGCGTCTACGGAAAGAGCGGCTATTCCTTCGGTAAGCTGGTCAAGGAATTCCGCACCAACCTGATTACAAACTCCGACCTGCCCTTGAAGCTGATCGGCTATGTCGGGCTGCTCAGCGCGATCATGAGCGTGATCCTGATCCTCTTTTTCATCATCCGCTACTTTGTCAACGGATCGGGCGTCAGCGGTTGGACGAGCATCATCGTGCTGCTGCTGTTCTTCGGCGGCATGACGCTGTTCTCGGTCGGCATCCTCGGCAGATACCTTATCAGCATCATGATCGAGACAAAGAAGTTCCCGAAGTTTTTGGTGCGTAAGGCAGAGATCACCGAGCAGAATAAGGATGAAAAGGACGACTGACCGCGCATTTTCGGAAGGGAGAATCAGCCATGAAAAAAGGATTGGCTTTGATCTATAACCCGCATAACCTGCTGGAGTTCATCTGGTACAGCTGCACCTATTCGAAGGATACCGAATGGGATGCGCTGTGTCTGCCCAGCGGACATATGGGGGAATACATGAGCGAATACTGCGAGAAAAGCGGTATGTTCAAAAAAATCTACGCCAGCGATAAGAACTACTCGCAGGCGGGCATGAAGGAACAGCTCGGCGAATTTGCGTCGATGTTCTCGCACGCGCTGACCGGCAGGAGAGCCGGCTACTGTAAAAAAACACTCAACCGCTACGTCGATGATATCGATCGCTACGACGAGCTGGTCGTGCTCAACGACATCGGTCTTGTCGGCGGTCTGATGATCGCCCTGGGTCGGGAAAAGCGCGTCGTCATCCTGGAGGACGGCGTCGGCGATTATGTGGAGAAATCCAACAAGCGACTGCTCAGGCATTTGGTCAGCGGCAGAGAGTGGCGCGGGTTTTTGCTCGCGAAAATGGGCTACTCGAACTCGGAGCATTACTATCCGCTTGAAGCATCAGAAGTATAAAGAGATCAACAAGCTCTTTGATTTCACCGATACGGATGTGGAGCGGTATAACAGGATCACCGCGACCCTGTATACGGATATCGATCACGATCGGCTCAGACAGTCGGACGCGATCGTTTTCACCACCAACGTATCGGACTTTACGGACAAGCCCGCGCCGTATATCGAGGCGTTCGAGCGCTATATGGACGCCCATTCCGACGCGGTGATGATCAAGAAGCATCCGCGTGACGGTAACGCGTATACGTTCAAAGCGGATACCGCGGTGTATGAGCTGAGCGCGGCGTACCCGGCGGAGGTCATCCTGCCGTACATCAAGGATAAACAAGTGTTCTTTATGTTTCCGTCGTCGATCCTGCTCTATACGGACGATCAATCGGGCAACGATCACTGCTTCTATTTCAAGGGGCTGTATGAGGAATCGAAGAGTCAGCAGTCGTTTTTGGAATATCCGGACAACGACCGCTATCACGAGCTGCTCGCGCTGATGGGCGCGGAGGATATCGATATCATCACGCTGTAAGGCGATCATTTATTCATTCGGGAGTGTCATAAAAAATGAAGAAAATACTGGTATTAGGAACGGGAATGCCGCAGGCTGACCTGATCAAGGCGTGCAAGGAGAGAGGGATGGAGGTCTATGCCTGCAGTTACCTTTCCGGCGACGTTGCCGAGCAGTACGCGGATCACTTTTCGCAGATCAACATCGTTGACGCGGACGCGATCGAGGCGTACGCGAAAGAGAATCAGGTGGACTATGTCTATTCCGCCGGCTCGGACGTTGCGATGCCGACTTTGTTGACGGTATCGGAAAAGCTGGGGCTGAAGCATTTCTGTCCCGCGCAGACCGCGGTGATCTGCAACAATAAGCCGTTGCTGAGAAATACGCTCTCACAGGATTTTGAGGGCAATATCAAGAGTCAGAGGATGACGAGCGTCGACGAGGCGCTGACGGTCGATTTTCCGCTCATTATGAAGCCGACCGACTCGCAGGGTCAGCGCGGCGTATACAGGATCAACAGCATCGAGGAGTTCAGAGAGAACTTTGAGAAGTCGATCGCCTTTTCTCGCGAGCACGCGGTGATCGTCGAGGAGTTCATCGAGGGAGAGGAGATCTCCGTCAACACCTTCTCTGTCGGCGGCAAGACCGTTTTCGCGCTGCCGTCAAAGAGGATCGTATGGGACGAGTTCCCGGGCGGTATCATCCACCGTCATGTCATCCCCTCGCAGTACGCGGACAACAAGGAGGTCTGTGACAAGATCGACAGCCTTGTGCAGAGAACCCTGAAGAAGCTCAATATCAACGACGGCCCCGCGTATTTCCAGATCATCGTCAACCGCGAGGGTACGCCGAAGCTGGTAGAGGTCACGCCGCGGCTCGACGGCTGTCATATGTGGCGGCTGATCAAGTACGCGACCGGCGTCGATCTGCTGAGGATGACCGTCGATCTGCTGGAAGGCAAGGACGTCAGCGTTCCCGCGTATGAGGTCAAGCCCTATGAGACCGAGTTTCTTTGTTTGCCGACCGCCGAGACCTTCAACAAAAACAGATTTGAGATCGGCGACCATGAGTTCTTACAATGGTACTATGAGGACGGTGCGACCGTCAAGCGCATGAACGGCTTTATGGAGAAATGCGGGTATCTGATCAAGAAATATACAGAATAGACGAAAGAGATTTCTCTTTATTCGGTTGAGATCGCCACAGCCTCTGACGGGGCTTCGCGATGACTATTATGAATGCGAGGTGCGATATGAAAGGTATTATCCTGGCGGGCGGTAAAGGAACCCGACTCTATCCCATGACGAAGGTCATCTCCAAACAGCTTTTGCCGATCTATGACAAGCCGATGATCTACTATCCGCTTTCGGTGCTGCTTTTGGCGAAGATCCGCGAGATCCTGATCATCTCAACGCCGGAGGATACGCCGCTGTATGAGCGGCTCCTGGGCGATGGGTCACGCATCGGTATCTCGATCACCTACAAGGTGCAGGATCAGCCCAGAGGACTTGCGGACGCGTTCATCCTCGGCGCGGATTTTATCGGGGATGACAGCGTGTGCCTGATCCTCGGCGACAATATCTTTTACGGCCATGATATGACCCGTGTGCTGAACCAGTCGATCAGGGAGCTAAATGGCGCGACGGTGTTCGGTTATCCCGTCAAGAAGCCGAAGGCGTTCGGCGTGGTGGAGTTCGATAACGATCATAACGTCATCTCGATCGAAGAAAAGCCCGAAAAGCCGAAGTCGAATTTCGCGGTTCCCGGACTGTACTTTTATGATAATCAGGTGGTGGAGATCGCGAAGAACGTCAAGCCGTCCGACCGCGGCGAGATCGAGATCACCTCGATCAACAACGCGTATCTTGCGATGGGCAAGCTGAGGGTCAGCCTGCTCGGACGCGGTACGGCGTGGCTGGATACCGGTACGCCGCAGGGAATGCTGAACGCGTCGGAATATGTTGAGGCTGTCCAGTCAAGGCAGGGCTACTATGTATCCTGCATCGAGGAGATCGCGTGGCGGCGCGGGTTTATCTCTACCGAGCGCTTGATGGAGCTGGGCAGGGAGCTTGAGACCACGGACTACGGCAAGTATATCATCTCGATCGCCGAGGAAGCGCTGGAAAAGGAATAATCGGCGGGCACTTTTTAATCGGTTGAGATTGCCACGAGCTCGACACGCGTGTCAAGCCCTCACAATGACTGTTTTTAACAAAAAAACGACCCCTTTCGCAGGATGGTACCGCGAAAGGGGTTTTCTGTATGTAGATCAATAATACTGGTTGCCGTTGTTTTCGTTATTATTGCCGTTGTCGTAGTTGGCGTTGTCGCCGCTATAACCGTTATCGGCGTTGTAGTTGTTGCCGTCATCGACATAGCCGCCGTTATCGGCGCCGCTGTCGTAGTTGTTGTTTTCCTCGACATAACCGCCGTTTCCGGCATCGGCGTTCTCGTTATTGCCCTCGTTGTTTTCTTCTGCCTGAGGCGCTTCTGTCGCGGGAGCCTTGGTTGCGGGCGCCTTGGTCGGCTCGACCTTCTTGGTGGCGGGAGCCTTGGTCGGAGCGGGCGCGACGGTCGGCGCGACGGTTGCGGCGGTGGAGGCCTCTGCCGCTTCGTTGTCCTTGTTCAGCGCGTCGATCATTGTAAACAGCAGATCCTCAAAGCTGACGCCGGGACGATAGAAGCTTTTGAGCGGGATGAAGGAGATGCGATTTTGCTTGAGCGCGGCGAGCTTGGAGAGGTTGGGATCGCTCTTGAGCTTGTCGTAGACAGGAGAGGTGATCTTGCCGTTCTTATCGACGGTGCCGTCGAGGAAGAGGTAGGTCGGGTTGGCGTAGCGGATATACTGCTCGTCTGCCTCGGTGACGTTGCCCTGATCATCGGTGACGGAGGTGGAGTGGAAGGCGGGAGAGGTCTTGCTTGCGAAGACGTTCATCGCGCCGTTGTAGCCGAAGATCTTGGATTCGACGCTGTCCTTGGTGAGGGTGCAGTAGTTGCCGTCGTCATCCAGATAGAGATAGGCGTCGGTGACGACGATCTCCTTGGTGGTCGTATTGTAGTCCTTGAGCAGATCAAAGAGCTTTGTGTAGGATTCTTCGCCCTTATCGCCGCCGTCGTTCTTGCCGCCGAGCGCGGTACCGAGGTCGATATACAGCTGTTTGATATCATCCTGTGTTTTGTAACGGTCAAAGACAGCTACGGTGACGCCGTCGCTCTCGATCTTTTTGCGTGTTTTATCGGAGAGGGTGTCGTCGGCGATGACAAGGTCGGGCTTGAGGGAAGAGAGGGTATCGACAGCGGGATCATCGGCACTGCCGACGGAGGGAAGGACGTTGAGCATCGGCTGGTCACATTCGATCGAACGTCCGACGAGCTTGGTGTCGTAGCCCATATACATGATCATATCCGCGAAAGCGTCGTTCAGAACGACGACCCTCTCGGGCTCTTCTTTGATCTCAACGCCGCCGACGGATACGGGGAAGTTTTCGCCTTTATTATCGCCGCACGCGGAGAAAAGCGCCGCGCAGGAGACAATCAAGCATACTGACAGGATCAGTGAAAGGAAACGTTTCATTTTCATACACCTCAGTGTTATCATAAGATAGCGGGTAGCACATACCATCTCTATTGTAACCAAAAGTCATGCAATAGTCAAATAAAACAGGAGATTTTTATCAAAATTCACGAAAAATACAAAATCTTAAAAAATCGTTAAAAAACGCTTGCATTTTGCGGGCGGAAGTGCTATAATAACAGCTGTCGTCAAGAGATGACAGACAGTTGGTGTTGATGACGCAGGGGGTCCACCCGTTCCCATCCCGAACACGGAAGTTAAGCCCTGTAGTGCCGAAAATACTTGGCTGGCGACGGCCCGGGAAAATAGGAAGATGCCAACACTCTATAAAGGCTTCCACCCAATAGGGTGGTTGTTTTTTTTATGCGCGTTTTTGGGTGGAGGATGTTTGATTTGCTTCGCGGACGAATGACGTTTTGCGGAGAGGTAACGGACGAGCAATGCTCGTCCCTACGGGGGTAGATATGCTTCGCATACAAATGACATCTGTCAGAGAGGTTGCGGGAGGACACAAGGCCCTCCCCTACGGATGGTATCAAACGTTGATTGTAGGGATGTTTCTCGCCGGAGACGGCCCACCCCTCTAGGCTTCGCCCATCTCCCCTGGCAGGGGAGTCTCATCGACCGTCCGTTGATGTCGATGTAACAGCGAGATTTTTCGGGACGTCAGACACGCGTGTCCGCCGTCCCCTACGGTGGGGTTGGATGTGCTGCACGGAGGACGAGATTTGACGGAGAGGTAACGGACGAGCAATGCTCGTCCCTACGGGGGTAGATATGCTTCGCATACAAACGACATCTGTCAGAGAGGTTGCGGACGAGCAATGCTCGTCCCTACGGGTGGTATCAAACGCCTCAAAAATAATTCCTAATTCCACATTTCTAATTCCTCATTATCATCAGTTTTCCCTACAACAGAATCGCGGTCATGTAAAAAAGCGCTCCCGGGTGGGAGCGCTTTATGCGTTCAGCTATTTATGCGGCGATGGTGGGGGTTTCTTCGGGGGTATCCGGGGTGACCGGCGCGGGCGCTTCGGTCGATTCGGTTGCCGGGGCAGAGGATTCGGTCGAAGTCTCTGCGTCGGCGGACGGGGTCATGATACCCTTGCTGTATTTGAGGGTCAGGATCTTTTTCACCTTTGCGTCGATCTGCTTCTGTGTGATGTCGCCGCTCTCCAGCAGGCTTTCGATCGCGCTGATGTAGCTGTCGAGGTTATCGGGCTGGAGGATGATATCGACATCCGCTGCGAACAGCCCCTTGACGATGGTTTCGTAATCCTGAGTGATCGCGCCCATCGACATACTGTCGGTGATGACGATGCCGTTGTAGCCCAGCTCCTTGCGGAGCAGCTCGGGAACGACCTTTGAGGAAAGGGTCGCGGGTACGCCGGGATCGAGTTCGTCGACGACCAGATGGCCGACCATGACCATATCCGCACCGGCTTCGATGCCCGCCTTGAAGGGCTGCAGCTCGTTCTTCTTGAGCTCTTCGACGGATGCCTTGACATAGGCCAGCCCGTCGTGGCTGTCCTCTTCGGTATTGCCGTGGCCGGGGAAGTGCTTGAGCGTGCAGATCACGCCACCGTCCCTAAAGCCCTGTACCGCGGCTTTGACAAGCGTTGCCGCCTGCGCGAAGTCGTCGGAATAGGCGCGGTTGCCGATGACGGTGTTGTCGGGATTGCTCAGAACGTCCGCGACGGGAGCATTGTCCATATTAAAGCCGATCGCGCGGAGGTTGGAGGCGATGACCTCGGCGTTGTCATGCGCGACAGTCTCGCCCTGATCCTTGTATTCAAACATCGGCTTGAAGGTCTTTGTACCTAGCTTTTCACCCGCGCGCGCAACGTCGCCGCCTTCTTCATCAACGGAGATGAACAGCGGGGTGGAGGCGTATTTCTGGGAATTGGAGATCATCTCTTTGGTCTGCTCCTGGCTTTCCAGATTCGCGGAGAAATAGATCAGTCCGCCGACGGGGTACTCCTTGAGGCTCTTTTCGGTCGTCTCGCCCGCGCGGGTGACGACGGCGACGGAATCGGAGTCGTCGAGGCTTGCGGTCAGCGTCTCGGGGGTGACGATGAAGAGCTGGCAGATCTTTTCGCGGTCGGACATATTCTTCATGTAGCTATCCGCCATTGCGGAATAGTCGGCTTTCGCCTCGGTGGGCGCTTCTGTCGGCGCGTGGGTCGGGGTGACCATCAGCGTCGGATCCTCCGGAATCGCGGGAGGCTCGGTGACGGCGGCTTCGTCAGACGTTTGCTGTGCGGGAGGCGCGAGGACAAAATGTACCAGCGCGAATACGCCCGCGCCGACGATCGCAAAGCCCAGAATGATCGCAAGGATCATCATCGCCAGCTTCTTGCCGGAGCCTTTGCGGGGCGGTTCGTCATCATCACCGCCGTTTTCAAAGCGGTCGCCTTTTTCGTTTCGGTCGCCCTTCTCTATCGCGAAAACCTTTGTGCTCTCATCATCGAAGCGCTCGCCGTCCGCGGGCTTTTCCGCCTCGGCGATCTCGGCGTCGATCAGCTTTGTGACGACGTCTTCTTCTGCTTCGGGTTTATTTTTCGGCGCGACTTTGCCGGCGCTTGTTTCATAGCGTGTTGTGCGGTAACCGCTTCTGCGCGGTTCGTCATCTTCGATAAAACGAGGTTGTCTTGCCATAGTATCACCTGTTTCCCCTTACTCATACATCAAAAATGCTCGTTAATATTCCGAAAAGGAATATTTATAGTCATATGTTAGCACAAATGCGGCGGTGTTGTCACGCGTCATAACAACACTGTAATCTCAGGAAAAAAGGTTGTAATCAGTTGGCGGGCGGATGTGAGAGCGCGGATAGGAGCCGAATCCATGATGATAAGAAAAAAGCCTTGCAGAGCGATGTGCCCTGCAAGGCTTTTGATGTATTAGAAGGAAACTTCTTTATCAGACAACACCCTGAGCGAGCATTGCGGTAGCGACCTTCTCGAAGCCGGCGATGTTTGCGCCGACAACGTAGTTGCCCTCGAAGCCGTATTTCTTAGCGGCTGCGTCGAGGTTGCGGAAGATGTTGACCATGATGCCCTGCAGCTTGGAGTCAACCTCTTCGAAGCTCCAGGAAAGACGCTCGGAGTTCTGGCTCATCTCGAGAGCGGAGGTAGCGACGCCGCCGGCGTTCGCAGCCTTACCGGGCGCGAAGAGTACGCCGTTTTTCTGGAAGTACTCGGTCGCTTCGAGAGTGGTGGGCATATTAGCGCCCTCGGCAACAGCGATCACGCCGTTTGCGACGAGCTTCTTGGCATCCTCGATGCCCAGCTCGTTCTGGGTCGCGCAGGGGAGAGCAATGTCGCACTTGATATCCCATACGTTGGAGCCTTCCGCCTTCTTGTCGTGGTAGACAGCGGAGGGACGAGCTGCCGCATACGCGTCAAGACGCGCGCGCTTGACTTCCTTGACGTCCTTGAGGGTAGCGATGTCGATGCCCTCGGGATCGTAGATCCAACCGGTGGAATCGGAGCAGGTGACGACCTTTGCGCCAAGCTGCTGAGCCTTCTGAGCGGCATAGGTAGCAACGTTGCCCGCGCCGGAGATGCAGATGGTCTTGCCGGAGATATCGATGCCGTTGGTCTTGAGCATCTCGTCGGTGAAGTAAAGCAGACCGTAGCCGGTAGCCTCGGTACGTGCCAGAGAACCGCCGAAGGTCAGACCCTTGCCGGTCAGAACACCCTCGTAGATGTTCTTGATGCGCTTGTACTGGCCGAACATATAGCCGATCTCACGCGCGCCGGTACCGATGTCGCCTGCGGGAACGTCGGTGTCAGCGCCAATATGACGGCAAAGCTCTGTCATAAAGCTCTGGCAGAACTTCATGATCTCGTTGTCTGACTTACCCTTAGGATCGAAGTCAGAACCACCCTTACCACCACCGATAGGAAGTGTTGTAAGTGAGTTCTTGAAAATCTGCTCGAAACCAAGGAACTTAATGATACCAAGGTTTACTGATGGATGAAGTCTGAGTCCTCCCTTGTAAGGTCCGATTGCGTTATTGAACTGTACACGGAAACCTCTGTTTACCTGAACGTTACCGTTATCATCTACCCAAGGAACTCTGAACATGATCTGACGATCTGGCTCTGTAATTCTCTCAAGAATTGCGAGCTTACGATATTTCTCCTCATCCTGCTCGATTACAGGTCTAAGTGAATTAAGAACCTCTGTTACTGCCTGGATAAACTCAGGCTGGCTAGCATCTCTCTTCTGGACAAGTTCCAGAACTTCATCAACATATGACATAACTATACTCTCCTTTAAATCGTTATTTGTTTACAGTGGATACACCTTCTGTTTAACATCTGAAACGAATTATATAACATGAAAGTAAAGTTGTAAATAATTTTTTTAAGTTTTTTTATTATTTTTTTGATTTTATTTTGTGGAATACAAAATTAAGTAT
>OMTA01000088.1 GCA_900313895.1 uncultured Eubacteriales bacterium
CGATGATGATGATCGTTATGCCGAGCTCGGAATTCACGCGCTCGAGCACGTCGAAGAAATCCTTCGCGGCAATGGGGTCGAGCTGAGCGGTAGGCTCGTCAAGCACGATACAATCGGGCTTCATCGCAATGATACCCGCGATCGCGACGCGCTGCTTCTGTCCGCCGGAGAGCTTATGCGGCGGCTTGAGGCGATAGTCATACATATCGACCGCTTTGAGCGCCTCATCGACACGCTTGCGGATCTCATCGGGCGCGACCCCGAGGTTTTCGGGGCCGAACGCGACGTCCTCTTCCACGATTCCCGCGACAAGCTGATTGTCGGGATTTTGGAGCACAAGCCCCACCTTGCGGCGAATCGCGAAGGTCAGCGATTCATCCGCGGTATCCATCCCGTCGATGTACACCTTGCCCATAGAGGGGATCAATAATGCGTTGAGGTGTTTTGCGACAGTGCTTTTACCCGAGCCGTTATGCCCGACGATTGCAACAAAGTCGCCTTTTTCGATCGACAGGCTCAGATCCTGCAAAACATAGTTTTCAGTTTTATTCTCAGTTCCCTCTCCCTCGTCATAGCGAAAAAAGAGGTTTTCGATTTTGATAAATTCCATATACCTTCAAACCTAACTACCGCCGATCATCGACCGACGATACAGATAAACGCTCGTAAGAGTCGCTTTCTGTCAGAAGATTATTTTTGCCAGATCGCGGTGGATCCACACGGCAGATACAAGCCGGACTCGGTACATTTCAATCCGATCTCGTCACAGCTCAGCGTTCCGCCGAGGCGCTTTTGAAACAATACGCCGAGGATATATTCCATCACGGACGCGGATAAACCGGTCGTGTAGGAGTTTAATAATACAAAGGCGGGATCATCGGAAAGCACGCCTGCACATAATTCCACAAAAGAATAAAGAGAAGCTTCCAGCTTCCAGATCTCGCCGGAGGGGCCTCTGCCGTAGGACGGCGGATCCATGATGATCGCGTCGTACTTTCTGCCGCGACGGATCTCGCGCGCGACAAACTTCGAGCAGTCATCGACGATCCATCTGACAGGCTTGTCGCTGACGCCGGACGCGGCGGCGTTTTCCTTCGCCCACGCGACCATGCCCTTTGACGCATCAACATGACAGACCGTCGCGCCTGCCTTCAAACAGGCGATCGTCGCACAGCCGGTGTAGCCGAACAGATTCAGCACATTCAACGGACGCTTTGAACGCTCGATCACATCGACGGCATAATCCCAGTTGACGGACTGTTCGGGAAAGATACCGGTATGCTTAAAGCCCATGGGCTTCACGTTGAAGATCAGGTCGCGATATCTGACCGACCATGAATCCGGGATCTTTTTATAAAGCTGCCATTTACCGCCGCCGGTATGGGAGCGGTGATAGCGCGCGTGCGCGTTGTGCCAGAGCGGATTTGTTCGCTCGGTATTCCAGATGACCTGAGGATCGGGTCTGATCAGGACGATCTCTCCCCATCGCTCCAGACGCTCTCCCTGAGAGGCGTCGATCAATTCATAATTCTTCCAATATTCAGAGCTTCTCATGGTTACTCCAATCGACAAATTAGAACATTTGTTTCACGTGAAACATTTATGTGTCAAACAGACTCCCCTGCGCTGCCGCGGTACCGGACGGTACCTGATAGCCGAGGTGTTCATACGCCGCCGCGGTGACACATCTTCCGCGCGGGGTACGGGACAAAAAGCCGATCTGCATGAGGTACGGCTCATAGACGTCCTCGATGGTGACCGCTTCCTCGCCGATCGCCGCCGCGAGGGTCTCCAGTCCGACGGGGCCACCGCGATAATACTTGATCATCGCCTCGAGCATCCTGCGATCGTTCTGGTCAAGCCCCAGCTCATCGATCTCGAGCTTATCCAAAGCGCTCTGCGCGATCTCAAGGGTGATGACGCCGTCGCCGATGACCTCGGAAAAGTCACGGACACGCTTTAACAGGCGGTTGGCGATTCGGGGTGTGCCGCGGGAACGCGACGCTAGTTCAAGTGCGCCTTCCTCATCGATACGAATGTTGAGGATCCCAGCCGATCGGGTGATGATCTGCGCGAGCTCCTCCGGGGTATACATCTCCAGACGTAAAACTACGCCGAAACGATCTCTTAAGGGAGCGGTCAGTTGACCGGCTCTTGTTGTCGCGCCGACAAGCGTGAATCGCGGCAGCGGCAGATGATAGGAAGCCGCCATCTGACCCTTGCCGGTGATGATATCAATCGCGAAGTCTTCCATCGAGGGATACAGGATCTCCTCGACCGCGCGTGACAGTCTGTGGATCTCGTCGATAAAGAGTACGTCGCCGGGATTCAGATTGGTCAGCAACGCCGCGAGATCACCGGGCTTTTCGATCGCGGGGCCGGAGGTGATGCGGATATTGACGCCCATCTCGTTGGCGATGATGCCGGAAAGCGTTGTTTTGCCCAGTCCCGGAGGGCCGTAAAGCAAAACATGATCCAGTGATTCGCCGCGTTTCTTCGCCGCTTCGATAAAGATCTTCAGGTTCTCCTTCGCTTTATCCTGACCGATATATTCGTCCAAGGTTTTCGGACGTAAGGGATTATCCGAGTCGAGCGTATCCGACGGGATCTCTGAGGTATCCATCAGCCTGTCCTCATAATCCATCTCAAAATTGGTGTTGTATTCCATTCGGTATTCCTTTCGTTAAGCCATCTGACGCAGGGTCGCCGTGATCATCTCTTCTACGCTCATATTCGGATCCAGCCGCGAGAGGATCGGGGTAACATCCGCCGCGGAATAACCGAACACAGCAAGGGCGGCGACCGCCTTGGAAACGTTGCCGGTATCGGCGATGACCGTTCCTTTGCTGATCTCAATGCCCTCGGTAGAGATCCCCTTGATCTTGTCCTTGAGCTCCAAAACGATTCGCTGGGCGAGCTTCGGGCCGACGCCGTTGGCGCGGGTCAAAGTCTTGCTGTCGCCCGCTGAGACACACATCGCGATCTGCTCGGAGCTAAGTTCGGAAAGGATCGCCAGCGCGACCTTCGGGCCGACGCCCGTGATACCGATCAGCATACGGAAGGTGTTCAGCTCGCCTTTGCTCGCAAAGCCGAACAGCTCCATCGCGTCCTCGCGGACATTCATATGGGTATACAGCATGACCTCCGTATTGAGCTTTAGCTGTTTTTGTGTGGAGATCGAGGTCTGGACGCGGTAACCGACGCCGCCGCATTCAACTACGGCAAAGCCTGCTTCCATCAATATCAAATTGCCTCTGACCGAATATATCATGTGTCATTCCTTCTTTGCATGAGCATACGTCGCAGGTCGGTGCCTGCCGCCTGAGTATGTGTGATCGCGATCGCCAGCGCGTCGGCGGTATCGTCGGGCTTCGGGACCTCTTTGAGATGCAGCAGGCGCCGCGTCATTTCCATTACCTGAGGCTTTTTTGCCTTTCCGTAACCGGTGACAGCTACTTTCACCTGCAGGGGTGTGTATTCATAGACGGGGATCCCCGCCTGCCGCGCCGCTAAGATGATCACGCCGCGCGCCTGTGCCACCTGAATACCGGTAGTGATATTCGTGTTGAAATACAGCTTTTCGATCGACATCGCGTCGGGTCGCGCGCGCTTGATCACCTCGACGACATCGTCATAGATCATTTGCAGACGATCATCAAAAGAGGTGTGCGCGGGAGTTGTGATCGCGCCGAACGCTACGGGACGAAAACGGTTTGCCTGCGCTTCGATCACGCCCCAGCCGACGATCGCGTAGCCGGGATCGATCCCTAGGATAATCAAACCCTTCCCCTCCTGTTCGGATAGATTATTATTCCAAAATAGAATAATAAGTAAATTATAGACATAGGTACACATTTTGACAGTTTATTATAGCACAAAAACGATGCGTTATCAACCAAAAAAAGAAAAAAACCGCTGATTTTCAGCGGTTTTTTATCACAAATTTCAGGTCGATTTTATGCCGATTTTTTACTTTTCAGCGAAGTGATCACAAATTTTTTCAGTAAATGGAATACCACCGCGCCGACAAGATTGCCTGCCGATACCAACAGGATATAGACGATCCCTTTTCCGGTATACAGCGCGCCGGAGGTCGCAAAGTAAAACATATCCGCTACGGAATGCTCAAACCCGCAGATAATGAATGCGGGGATCGCGGTAAAGACGATCAGATATTTATTGAACGCCTTTTTATCATCGTCCGATTTGAAGAAATCCACCGCGATATAAACGAGAATTCCGCATAATGCGCCGAGTGCGACCGTCTGCAAAGGCGCTTGTGTGAGCTTTGTATCGCAGATCTTGGAGGCGGTCTCGGCAAGAGAAGGTTTCGCATACGCCGCGAGAGCGCCCATGCCCATGCAGCCGAGGATATTGCCTATCCAGATCAGGCACAACAGAAGGATGTAGGTCGGTTTGTTTTCGAATAAATAGGCTGTTTTTCCGGTAAATAGCAGAAATCCGTTCAGGAGGATCACGGTCAGTCCCAGAGAAAACAGGATCGCGCCGACGATCTTATTTTCGCAGGCGAGGAATACCGCGCCGCCGAAGGAGATCATCACACCCGCCAATACGGCAGACACAAGATTTTGTAGTTGTTTCATTTTATCACCCACCACATAATACCAGATATAGAGGTGGGAATCAAGACTATTTTTCGACTTTTTTCAAAAGCGTCACAGAATCGCCGTGATAGCTCAGCTCTACGCTGTCGCCGTGGAGCTTGTATCCGAACTCATAGCTGATATCATCACAGTCGTCGATGATGACGATGCTGTCGTCCGTCAGAGAGCATAAGCCGACGATATCGACCGACTCATCGCCGCTGTCCGTCAGAGAAAATGCGGCGTTGCTGTCATAAAAGCTAAGCTCAGCCGTATTGCCGTTGTCGAACTCGCCGACCCAGTCGTACTGACGGATCTCATCTCGCTCGCTTTCGATCGTCCTTGAACAGCCGCACAGAATCAAGCATAAACAGAATAACACCGCCGAAAGTCGTTTCATCCACATCACCACTATCATCCTATGAATGAAAAAGCGATAATATACAAAAAAGCGCGCGCACCCGGCGCGTCCGCTTTCGTATACCCATCGCTCGTGCGCGCGCAGCGTGCAACTGAGCGGGGATTATAAATTTTTTGCTGTATAAGAAACGAGCAGTTTCTTATACAGCAAAAAAAAGGCAGCCGATCACGACTGCCTCGAATAAAATGAGAAATTATTTTGCCTGATTTCGCATACGCGCCGATGTCGCCATCACGCCCTGAGAGGACATAAACAGGCAGATCACGTTGAGCACCAGCGTGATGACTGCGCCGATGGAAATATAGCTTGCAAACGAGAAAGTGATCACGACGGCGCAAATCACGGCGCAAGCGCCGGAAACAAAGAACTTCTTTTTGGATTTGCTGTCGAGAACACAGAAGAAGAATGCTACGACCGGGAAAATAACCAAGATCGCGCCGACGACCGCCAGCGGGATGCCGCCGATATTACCGTAGCCGCCCGGATTGACCAGAAAATTAAATGCGGTGATCGTTCTGTAGACGGTCTCCCCTTCCACCTCTACGGGACCCTGAATAAACGGGATCGCGGTACAGATAGTCTGTAAAAAGAACATAACAGCTAAAAAGTAACGTACTCTGCGCTCGGAGGGGGATTCGACCCTCTCTTCTACATCGGTAAAACGAGCCATATTCATCACCTGCTTTTCGAATCTTTTCCTATTTTAACACAGAAGGGCGGTAAATTCAACAGTTTTCTTTATTTAGGTTTGAAGGAGCGCAGAGCGCTCGCGGGACGTCTTGGGAGCCGTCCCCTACGGGGTGCATTTGCTTCGCGGAAGGAGAGATTGGGAGGAAATGTTGACGGACGACCGATGGTCGTCCCTACGGGGATATGCTACGCAGGAAAACGGCATTCAGGCGATTGGTTTGCGGACGACCGATGGTCGTCCCTACGAAACCATATTCAGCGAACGCGATAGAGGATTTGACTTTATCGTAAAAAATGCTATAATACTGCTGAATCTTCAAAAGGAGGTTTTGCTATGCATTGGATTCACGATACGGTGTTCTACAATATTTATCCCCTGGGATTCTGCGGAGCGCCGAAGAAAAATGATTTTCAGCTGACCTACAGGCTGGATAAGATCTATGATTTCATCCCCCATTTCAAAAAGATGGGCGTCAACGCGATCGTGTTCAACCCTGTTTTTGA
>OMTA01000133.1 GCA_900313895.1 uncultured Eubacteriales bacterium
CCGTCGGCGGTCTTGCCGAACTCGAGCTTGAAATCGACGAGGATAACGCCGCGCTCTTTCCAATATGCCTTCATATAATCATTGACGGCAAAGGCGTACTTTTTGATCAGCTCGATCTCTTCTTCGGTAGCGAGCTTTAAGGCAAGCGCGTGGTAATCGTTGATCAGCGGGTCGCCGAGATCGTCGTTCTTGTAGGAAAACTCGATGGTGGGACGATCGAAGGGGGTTCCCTCCTTGACGCCGTAGTTCTTACTGAAGGAACCTGCGGCGATGTTGCGGATGATGACCTCCAGGGGGACGATATCGACCTTCTTGACCAGTGTCTCGCGGTCGGACAGCTCCTCGACGAAATGAGTCGGGATGCCGGCTTTCTCGAGCTTCTGCATCAGCAGGTTGCTCATCTTGTTATTGATGACGCCTTTGCCCATGATCGTGCCTTTTTTCAGACCGTTGAACGCGGTCGCGTCGTCCTTGTAATCGACGATGACAAGGTTAGGGTCGTCGGTCAGAAAGACCTTCTTTGCCTTGCCCTCATAGATCTGTTCACGTTTTTCCATAATGTTTCCCTCCGAATTTATTAATCTGACAAGCCACGGTTTCTTGTTTCCTTTAAAACTGAAATCGTATTGAAAAGCTTGCCCCTCATCAGTCACCTTCGGTGACAGCTTTTCCTTGCAGGAACGGCAACCCTTTTGTCCGCGTTGCGGACATTTTCCCTGACAGGGAAATTTCCCCGAGGGGAAGCCTTTATAAGTGCGTTATACAACAAAATCCGCGGCTTTGTCAATAGGCGCGGGGAGAATTCGGATATTTGACTAAAATCAGTCGGCAGTTGTTCATCACCTGTTGGTAGTTGTAGCTTGACAGTTGGCGGGAAAAGTAGCATAATTAGCTTTGTAATACCAACAATATGTAGAGGATGATGCTTATGACACGCGCGGAAATCGCGGCGATAAACAAACGATCCTATAACTGCTGTCAGTCGGTGCTGCTCGCCTACGAGGATAAGCTGCCCTTAGACAGAGAGACGCTCATGGCGTTGGGCGCGACCTTCGGCTCGGGTATGGGCGGCGTGAAGGGCGACTGCGGCGCGCTGATCGGCGCTCAGATGATCCTCGGGCTGCTCGGCTATCGGGGCAGCAACATGAACAGATACTCCCGCGAGCTGTTCGGCAAATTTGAACAGCGGGTCGGCGCGACCGTCTGTGCCGATATCAAGGGGATCCTCACGGGGAGAGTGCTTTGTTCGTGTGAGGATTGCTGTAAAAACGCGGCAGAGGCGCTGGAGGAGATGATCGCAGTTGACAATTGACAGTTGACAATTGTCAATTGCGGGAAAGCCTGACGGCTTTTGGATTGATAGGGCGTAAGATTGATCCGGTAGGTTGATTTGCTTCGCTTGCGGACGGCATCTGTTGGAAAGGTTGCGGGTCGTCGAGGCGCCGACCCCTACGGATGGTATCCAACGTTGATCTTCCGTTGAGGTCGATATATCAGCAAGGTTTTCGGGAGGAGTTCCTCCCCTACACGATATTTGGAGTAAGGATATGAAATACAACATCAATGATATGATCCACGGATTCAAGGTGGAAAACAGAAAACACATCAAGGAGATCGGCGGGGATATCTATATCCTGCGCCACATACACAGCGGCGCGATGCTCTGCTACGTCGATAACGACGATCGCAACATGACCTATTCGGTCACCTTTGCGACGCCGTCGAAGGATTCGACGGGCGTGTTCCATATTCTGGAACATTCCGTGCTGTGCGGATCGGAGAAATACCCGGTGGACGATCCGTTCGTCGAGCTGATGAAAAGCTCGCTGTACACCTTTCTCAACGCGATGACGTTCCCCGACAAGACGATGTATCCCGTATCGAGTATGAACGAAAAGGATCTGATGAACCTGATGTCCGTTTATACCGACGCGGTCTTTCGTCCGCTGATCTACGATAACGAGAACGCGTTCCGTCAGGAGGGCTGGCACATCGAGGTCGACAAGGACGGGAAGCCGTACTATCAGGGCGTCGTCTACAATGAGATGAAGGGCGCGCTGGGCGATCCCGATGAGACCCTGTATAACGCGGTCTTTCAGGAAGCGTATGAGCCGTGTCAATACACGACCGTTTCGGGCGGGCATCCCGACGAGATCGTGAAGCTGAGCTATCAGCAATTCATCGACACGCATAAAAAGCACTATCATCCGTCGAACGCGCGGTTTTATCTGTACGGCAAGATGGATATCGACGAGAAGCTGTGCTTCCTCGACGAGGAATATCTGAGCAAGGTAGAAAAGCAGGAGGCGGTCAAGGAGCCGGTTGTCCGCGTCAAAAAGCAGGAAAAGCCCTACTACTGCACCTATTCCGTCGACGAGGAAAAGGTGCGGGAGGATTACTACGCGCTGAGCTTTCCGATCGGGTTCATGCCGAGCCTCGAGGAATTTCTGGCGTTCAGCGTGCTTTCCGCGATCCTCAGCGAGACCAACTATGATCCGCTGAAAAAGCGTATTCTGGATAAGGGGCTGGCGGTCGAGGTCGACTGTGCGGTCATCGAGGATATCTGCTATCCGCTTTTCACCATCAAATTACAGCACTGTGAGGCGGAAAAGGTCGACGAGATCCGCAGGGAGATCTTTGACTGTCTGAAAGAGCTTGTCGAAAACGGTCTTGACAAAAACGCGGTCAAGGCAAAGCTCAGCACGGCGGAATTCGCCCTGAGAGAGGGCAACGCGGCGGGGCTGACCAAGGGACTTTACTACAACATCCAGATCGCCGACAGCTGGCTTTATGACGGCGAGCCGTGGCGTTATCTCGAATATGAACAGGCGCTCGACGCGATCAAGGGCGGTCTTGAGGACAGATACTTTGAAAAGCTGATCGATAAGGCGCTGCTGCGTAACGAATACCAAAGCGAGGTCATCATGACCCCGAAGGCGGGTGAGAACCGCTACAGCGAACCGACAGAGATGCCGGACGGATATCAGGCGGAAAACAAGCGCGCCGACGAGGATCCGACCCCGCATCTGAGCCTCGGCGATATCGATCGCAAGGGGATCGCGCATGAAACAGAGGTTCTTAAAAAAGACGGATCGACGTATCTTTACCATCCTGTCAAATCCGACGGGATCGTCTACGCGAGCCTTTACTTTGACACCGCCGACGCGGATGACGACGAGCTGTTCTACCTTAGTCTGGCGGAAAACCTGCTGACGAATCTCGGCACGGAAAACTACAGCGGAGAGGAATTGCAGACCGCGCTGGGGCTTTACACCGGCTCGATGGGCGCAAGTCACATCACCTATGACAATAACGGCCGCGTGATCAGCGGGGCTGTGCTGCGCTTCAAGGCGATGGCGGAGCATTTTGAAAAAGCGTGCGGGCTCGGGGTCGAGATCCTGACGAAAACGCGCTTTGACGATAAAAAGGCGGTCGTCGATCTGGTCAGCCAGATCGTGACGGATATGCAGCTGGGGCTGATCAACAACTCCAGTCAGATCGCCGCCACCCGCGCCGCAGCGAATCACTATGTCCGCGACGCGATCAACGACAAGGTGCGCGGGCTGCGCTTTTATGTGCGCGCAAAGGCGCTCAAAGAGGAGCTGGAAAAGGATGACGACGCTTTTGAAAAGCTCAGAGAGAAGCTGGAGGGTGTTTATCGAAGGGTCTTTATCGATGGTAAGGCGGTGCTGAGCATCGCGTGCGATAAGGACACGAAAGAGGCGATCGAAACCGTTGAGCTGCCGCTGAAGGAGAGGCTTTCGGCGTCGCTCGGTGATGCGAAAAGCGGGCTGCTGAGCGGGAACATCGCAGTCGCGGCGCCGTGCGATATCGTCTTCAACGGCTACAGCTATCCTGTTGACGGTGATATAAAGGGCGGCGAGCTGATGCTCGGCAAAAAGATCCTGTCGCTCGAATACCTCTGGCAAAAGATCCGCGTCGAAAACGGCGCGTACGGCTGCGGGGCGAATCCCGGAGCGGCAAAGCGGCTCGATATGTGGTCTTACCGCGATCCGCAGATCGGGATCACGCTCGACACCTTTGACAATGCCGCAGGGTTCCTTAGCAAGTTGGAGCTGAGCGAGCGGGCGGTCGAGGACTATATTATCAGCTGTATCCGCACGCTGGATACGCCGCAGATGCCGCAGGCGCAGGCGATCGTCAGCGATCTTCTGTATCTTTCGGGCAGGAGTGACGAGAGCTTGCAGAAGGAGCGCGACGAGCTTCTCCATGCCGATCTCGCAAAGATCAGAGAGGTCGGCAGAATGATGGAGGCTTCGGTCGGCAAAAAGGCGTTCTGTACGGTAGGTAATACCGAGAAGATCAACCTGCAAAAGGATCTGTACGACGAGATCATTAAGATTTAACGCTTTATCAGGCGGGACTTCCCGCCTGATTTTTTATATTGATTTTTTCGGACGATGATAGTATAATATTGTCAATTGAATAAGGATACGGTTTTTTGCAACCCAACACCGAAAGAATTATCCTCGTTAATCTGAGTATGCGTTCTTCGGTATTGAGTTGCCCGCTGTACGCTGAGTAAATTAAAAGGGAATCCGGTTCGAGTCCGGAGCAGCCGCCACTACTGTATTTGAGCAGAGGATGTATAACGCCATTGGGAAACTGAGAAGGCTTACATCCGCGCAACTTCGTTTGCTTCCTCATAAGCCGGGAGACCTGCCGTGTCCGCAGAAAGTACCTTTGGCGTGAAGCGTGCAAATTCAAGTGTACGCGGCTGCGCCTACGCTTAGATTTTCACGCTCTTTCGTCTATGAAAGAGCTTTTTTTACTTTATAAGAAACTGCTCGTTTCTTATAAAGTAAAAAAGATTTATAGTGCCCGCCCAGTAGCGCACTGGATGTGCGCACGGGCGATGGCAA
>OMTA01000245.1 GCA_900313895.1 uncultured Eubacteriales bacterium
GTGAAAATGGGGCAGAGGAGAAGTATCGAGATGATCACCGCAAAAAAAGCCTTTACATTTTTCATCCAATCCCTCCTTTGCTTTTGCGTGCGTTATATTGGTATAACGGCACAGCCAAGCTTTTTGAAACAAAAATGATTTTGCTTCAACGATAGTATTTGAAGCTGATCCGATTTGATAAAGGGAATCATCGTCAGTTTATCTGAAATTGCTATGAATAGCCGCGTGATCAACGCTATTTCTTGATTTGGAAAGTGTTTTCATCCAAAAAATCGTTAAATTCTTCACGTTATTAAAAATATATCAAAATGTCGATAATTTTTGTTGCAATTATATAAAACCTGTGATATCATTAAAATGAGATTTTAGAATGAGTTGGTGAACCTATGAGGTTGGTTTTACCGTACAACGCGCGATTTATCATTGACCGACTGCAGCAAAGCGGCTATACCTGCTATGCTGTGGGCGGTTGCGTGCGCGACAGCATTTTAGGGCGAGAGCCTGCCGATTGGGATTTCACTACTTCCGCGCTTCCCGAGGAGATCGAAGCGGTCTTTTCCGATTGCCGCACGATCAATTTCGGCAAGCAGTTCGGTACGATCGGCATTATTCTGGATAACGAGCAGTATGAGGTGACGACCTACCGTATCGACGGCGAGTATTCAGATTCCCGCCATCCGGACGCGGTCAGCTTCTCGACCTCCTTACAGGATGATCTGTCCCGCCGCGACTTCACCGTCAACGCGATGGCGTATAACGACACCGAGGGACTGGTCGATTACTTTGACGGTCAGAGGGATCTGTCCTATGGGGTGATCCGATGCGTCGGCGTTGCGACCAATCGGTTTGCCGAGGACGCGCTCAGGATCCTGCGTGCCTTGCGATTTGCCTCGACCCTCGGTTTTTCGATCGAACCGTCCACCTCCGCCGCGATCCTATCGGGACGCAAGATGCTATCGGCGGTCGCAAATGAGCGTATCAGCATCGAGCTGTTGAAGCTCTTGTGCGGCAAGAATGTCGATTTTGTCCTCAGGCGTTATCGTTCGGTATTTGCCGTCTTTATCCCCGAGCTGGTCGGTACCTTCGATTTTGAACAGAATAATAAGCACCATAACCGCGACGTCTATCGCCATACCGTAGCGGCGGTCAAGAATATCGAGCCGGATCCTCTTTTGCGTACCGTCATGCTTTTCCATGATATCGGAAAGCCGCTGTCGCGCACGGTGGATAAATACGGCGTTTCCCATTATTATAATCACCCTGTACTCGGCGCCGCGATGACCGAGGAGATCCTCAGAAGGCTTTGTATGAAGCGTCGTTTTATCGAAGACGCCTCTATCCTGATTCGCAACCACGATTACCGTATCACTCCCGATCCCGTGAAGATCAAAAAACTGCTCGGAAAGCTGGGCGTGGAAACGGTTCATCGATTATACAAGGTCCAACGCGCCGATATCCTGGCACAGTCGAACTATCAGCGCGAGGAAAAGCTCGATAACCTGTCCAAGGTCGAAGCAGAAACCGAGCGGATCATCCGCGACGGCGAGTGCTACAACCTTAAGATGCTCGCGATCAGCGGCGTGGATCTGCTGCATATCGGCATCACCGACGGTGAGGCAATCGGAAAGACGCTCGATCTTCTGCTGAACAGAGTCATCACCGGAGAGCTTAGTAACGACAAAGACCGTTTGATCAGCGCCGCGAAGGCAATGTGATCGGTACATATCATATAATAAAGTAATTACCGTCTCCGCTGTGGGGACGGTATTTGACTTTCCGATTATATATGGTATAATGGACGCGAGTAAACCAGGCAGTCGCGGTCAACGGTCGAAAGACCCTGTCCGAGGAAAGTCCGGGCTTCACAGAGCGAGGATAACGGCTAACGGCCGCCGGGGGCGACCCTAGGGATAGTGCAACAGAAAAGAACCGCGAATTTCTGTGATACAGAAACGCAAGGGTGGAAAGGCGAGGTAAGAGCTCACCAAGATGGGGGAGACCTCATTGTTGTGTAAACCCTATCCGAAGCAACACCGTGGAGGGACATACAGCTTGCTCGGCTGTCCCGCGGAGGTGGCACCGAGCCGTCGCGGCAACGCGCGGCCAAGATAGATGACTGCCGAATACAGAACCCGGCTTATAGATTTACTCATAGCTCCCTGTTCTCAGGGAGCTGCTTTTTTTGCCAAAATACGGTTATTCTCTTTATCGTTACACCGATTGATGATATTTGCGCTATATTCTTTGTAATAATTTCAAAAAACGCCGAACACTATATATTGTATGCGCTCGATTGTCAACAACAAGTGGGATGAAATAGTTTACAAAGACTGTCATATTTTTCTGTACAAAAATTAAAGGGTTGTAACAAAAATAAGAAAAAAGTATCAATTTTTTAAATTTTCTTACAAAAAAGACTTGTTTTTTTTCGAATAACGTATTATAATACAGATACATTAGCTTTTCTGCGTTTAAAGAATTTCTGCTAGGAATTATTTAAAAGAAATTAATCGACAATAGTCAGGATAGATTTGAGGAGATAAAATGAGATTACGTAAGCAAGAATTAGGGGATCGTAACCTTGTCGGCGCGCGTGTTGAGGCCGCCCGTAAGAAAAAAGGTATGAAACAAAAAGAACTGCTCGCACAGCTGCAGGTCAACGGCGTTG
>OMTA01000170.1 GCA_900313895.1 uncultured Eubacteriales bacterium
CGCCGGAAGCGCCTGAACCGCTTGCGCCGGAGCTGCCGGAAGAACCTGAACCGCCGGAGCTGCCGTCAGAGCCGCTTGAACCGCCGGACGCGCTGTCGGAACCGCCCTCGGAACCCGAACCGCTGTCTGAGCCACCTTCGGAGCCTGAGCCGCTGCCCGAGCCGCCGGAGCTGGAGTTATCCTTTTTGCCGTCGCCCTGGGTATGGGTCTCTTCGTTGGTGCCGGAGGGGAGAGAGGACTTGCTTTCGTCCCAATCCTTGCTCCAGTCGTGAGAATCGGTTCTGTCATCGGCGGGCTTTGCAGCCTCTGCGATCGCCTGCTTGACGTCGTCCTTCTTCAGACCGAGGTTAGCGGCGGTCTCGTCGATGATCTCCTGAGCGGTTTTGCCGTTGGAGTAGTTCAGCGCGTTCTGCAGGCCGTCTTTGCCCAGAGAAGCGAGGAACTTGACGAACATTTTATAGGGTGAGGTATACGCGGGAACAACGTCGCCGACGATATGACCCAGAGAGGTGATCGCCTTCATCGGGCCGAGCTGACCGCCTTTCCAGCGTACCTCGACGGATTTTTTGTTGGAATCCGCGGTGTTCTCGATCATGACGTCCTTGTTGCAGATCGCGGTATCGCCGAAGCAGGTGCTGTCCATGAGCAGGTCGCAGGTCTGCGCGCCGGTGTCGGCGTTGAAGATGATCGCGTACTGCTTGTTCGCGTCAAGGGTGATGCCCTTCGCCGCGAAATCATAGGACCAGATATCGTTGCCCTCGTCCTTCATGCCGCCCTTTTTCTTGGCTGCCCAGTCGATCTGGATGTCGCCGCTCTCGGGCTCGTAGCAATAGACCATGATGATGGAATAGTTGTTCCAGCCGGTGGTGGAAGCGTCGAAATAGATCTTCTGACCTGCCGCGCCGGTGTCAGCGCCGCTCTCAGCGCCGGTATCCGCGCCGCCTTCCGCGCCTACCTCGGCGGGGGTGTCGGCAGCGTTCTCGCCGATCTCTACCTGTGCCGCGGATACGGAGATCGCAGCGATGCTCATCACGATCATCATCGCGATCATGAGGCTTACGATTTTTTTGAACATTGTTTTTCCTCCTCGAAACAGTTTTTGCATACAGAGGCAAGCCACAGGCTACACCTCTCAATGTATCCATTATATAACAATTGCGGCGGAATTTCAAGACTATCTTTCTATATTAGAAAAATAGTGCCTCCCGAAACGAAAGACACTAGATGTTGTATCAATAGATTGATTATTCGATCGTGATCAGGACACAATCCTTGTGATTCGATCACTCCCGAGCGGCATATACCTCCGGGCATACTTCGTTGATCTTGTCGCGCAGGAGCAGGAAATCGCGGAAGGCGCCCTCCATCTGACTCTGGTTTCTCAGCAGCGCGGCGGGATGGAGCATCGGCATCATCCATACGCCCTTGCGCTCAGTCCATTCGCCGTGCTCGCGGGTGATGCGCAGGTCGGGCTTGATGATCTTCATGCCCGCGATCCTGCCCAGCGTCACGATGATCTTCGGGCGGATCAGGCGGGTCTGTTCTCTCAGATACCCGATACAGCTTTCCTGCTCGTCATCCTGAGGGTCGCGGTTCATGGGAGGGCGGCATTTGACGATATTCGCGATGTAGACGTTCGTTTTGCGGTCGAGGTCGATCGCGTAGAGCATTTTGTCGAGGAGCTGCCCCGCTCTGCCGACGAACGGCTCGCCCTGCAGATCCTCCTGCTCGCCGGGACCTTCACCGATGAACAGGATCTTTGATTCACGGTTTCCGACGCCGAATACGACGTTGCGGCGTTTTTCGCACAGGCGGCACGCGGTGCAGCGTTTGCATTTTTCTTCCAGTTCGTTCCAAGTGGTCAAAATCTTCACCTTAATTCTAATAATGTGTTGAAAACAGGCGGGGAATGATGTATGATAAGGATAACTGCTCACAAGAGCTTAGATTATTTTGAAGGTGGTTTTTATTATGAAAGCAATTATGGTCGAAACCTCGGCGCATCATCTGCACGTGACTGCCGAGACTTTCGCGACCCTCTACGGCGAGGGCGCTACCCTGACAAACAAAAAGGATCTTTCTCAGCCCGGTCAGTTTGCCTGCGCGGAGAAGGTGACCGTTGTCGGTACAAAGGGCGAGATCACCATGTCGATCTTAGGCCCGTTCCGTCCGGAGGATCAGGTCGAGATCTCGATGACTGAGACCCGTAAGCTGGGTGTTCAGGGCTTTATCAGAGAGTCCGGCGATCTTGCGGGTACGCCCGGATGTATCCTCAGAGGCCCCAAGGGTGAGGTTGAGATCGACCACGGCGTTATCGTCGCCCAGCGTCACATCCATATGACGCCCGAATCCGCTGCCGAGTACGGCGTAGAGGATAAGGAGATCGTCAAGGTCGCGGTCGGCGACAACGGCAGAAAGGTCATCTTTGACGATGTTATCGTCCGCGTTTCTCCGAAGTACGCGCCTGCTGTCCATCTCGATACCGACGAGGCGAATGCCGCGGGTCTGATGGGTACGACCGACGGATATATCATGAAATAATCGTTTGATCGATGAAGTCTCCCTTGAAAGAGGGAGGCTTTTTTGTTGAAGGGTGCGGACGAGCAATGCTCCTCCCTACGGGAATTATTCGCCTTGAAGGGTGCGGACGAGCAATGCTCGTCCCTACGGGAATGATTCGCCTTGAAGGGTGCGGACGAGCAATGCTCGTCCCTACGGGTGTTATTCGCCGTATTCCGTTAGGGTGTTGAAATCCAATTCTGCGGTGTTTTTGGCGGGATCGGCAAGTTTTAATTTTCCTTTGGAGAAAAATACAACATCGCCGAGGGGTACCTTGATATAATGCCGCCCCTGTGCGATCGGCTCCGAAGTGATCGTGCCGCCGGACATCCGGATCAGGTTCATCCGCTCGGGAAGATAGACGGTTCTGCCGGTATGGTTCTGACGATAGACGGGCGCGACCATCAGGCGGTCGCCGACCATGAGCTGATCGTCGATCTCGCGGGCGGCGCGGTCGTCCTCATAGTCGAAGCACAGCGGGCGGAAGAACATCTCGTCGTTTTCGACCGCTTTCAGGAATTCGCTGTAGAGGTAGGGGATCAGGCGATAGCGCAGCTCGATGATATGGCGGAACACCTCGGTGTCGCCGAAGGCGGTCGCCTCCTGACTACGGGTAAAGACGGCGGAGTGGTTGCGCATCAGCGGGGTGAATACCGCAAAGCTCAGCCAGCGGATCAAGAGATCGCGGCTGCAGTTGCCGTTGAAGCCGCCGATATCCGAGCCGCTGTACAAAAAGCCGCACATATTCAGTCCGGGCATCTGTTGGAGGCTTTGGAGGATATGTCCCCACCAGCTGTGGTTGTCGCCCGTCCAGATACCGCCCGCGCGGTGGGCGCCGATATAGGAGGCGCGTGAAAACAGCAAAGTCGGCGCGTCGGGACGGAGCTTTTTGAGCGCGTTTGCGGCGCTTTCGGTCATCTTGTAGCCGTAAAGATTGTGGACGTCGCTGTGGCGGATGCGTCCCTCGGGGGCGTTGTGGTAAAAGCTGTTGTAGTCATCCATGGAGTTGGAGAGCTTTGAAAAGGTGTCGCGGACGCCGAAAAAGCGCAGCGCGTCGAGCTTTCTGTCATCCTGAGAGCGGAGCTGATCAAAGGCGGCGTTCAGCCCCTTTTCGCTGTAAAAGAGCGCGGGCTCGTTCATGTCGTTCCAGAAGCCGTCGATCCCCGCATCGGTCAGGAAACGGTATTGGTCGCCGAACCAGCGGGACGCCTCGGGGTTGAGAAAATCGGGCAGGCAGCTCATGCCCGGCCATACGCCGACAACAAAGTCGTCGCCGTTTTCGTCCTTGCAGAAATAGCCTTTTTCGTGACCCTCATCATAGACGGCGTAGCCTTTTTCGCGCTTGACGGCGGCGTCGATGATGGGGACGAGGTGGTAGCCGCGGTCACGCATCTTCTGAACATAGTTCTCAAAATCGGGGAAGCGCTCGGGATTGACGGT